>JAJCZR010000037.1 GCA_029262295.1 Deltaproteobacteria bacterium
AAGTCAGCTCCTCCGGACTCGGATAACACTTTTGTTATTGCTGCTGTTAGTGTTGTCTTACCGTGGTCTACGTGACCTATTGTACCTATGTTTAAATGAGGTTTGCCTCTCTGAAATTTTGCCTTCGACATATTGTCCTCCGAAATTTATTTCATATTGTTTACTGTTCATAATAACTTTTTTGATAACTTTATTTGCTTCATGGAGCCCACGAGCGGACTTGAACCGCCGACCTCATCCTTACCAAGGATGTGCTCTACCGTCTGAGCTACATGGGCAGAACAAATGAGCGGGAGACGGGATTCGAACCCGCGACCCTCAGCTTGGAAGGCTGATGCTCTAGCCAACTGAGCTACTCCCGCACAAATTTTGGGAAGGGCAGGATTCGAACCTACGTAGGGGTTAACCGTCAGATTTACAGTCTGATGCTTTTGACCGCTCAGCCACCTTCCCTCTCTATCCATATTGATTTTACGAGCTGGAGAAGGGATTCGAACCCCCGACCGGCTGATTACAAATCAGCTGCTCTACCCCTGAGCTACTCCAGCAGTTTTTTCATTCTCCCGCTATATTAAATTACAATTTCATTAAGATAATTTGGGTATAAAAATCCCGTAAAATTTAAGCCGAAAATTATAACTTTATAGAATATGGATGTCAACTGGGCAAAACATATAAATTCTTACACAAGAGAAGCTGAAACCTGTGCTTCAGCGACTTTTTTCCCATCAACTGTGGCCCTTCCACCAAAAAGGAGGATCCTTGACCTTCTTTTAATAAGTTCAACCTCAAATACTACTTTATTCCCAGGTAAAACAGGGCTTCTGAATTTACAGCTGTCTAGCCCAATAAGATAGGCATTACTAAACTCACTTTTCTCAAGCTCTTCTTTAAATGAGTGGTTAAAAAGAATTCCCCCTGTTTGTGCAATTGCCTCAGTAATAATTACACCGGGCACAATGGGGTTGCCGGGAAAGTGCCCCGGGAAAAAAAATTCATTTTCACCAAACACCTTTTCTGCAATAATTTTCTTACCTGATTCAATACTCACAACTGAATCAACAAACAGAAAAGGTTCTCTATGTGGTATTAAAGCCTTAACCTGCTCTTTATCTAAAAGCATAAACCGAGCACCTACTTTGTTGCATCATATGCTTGTATAACTTTTCCAGTTATATCAGAATTTAACCCACCATAAACAAGCCCGGCTTCAGTTTTTTCAAATATCATAGTGTAGCCGCCCTTATCACCAATATCTTTTACAATCCCTTCAATGTCTTTAAGTATCTTTTGGGTTAACTCAAGGTCTTTTCTTTGAAGTTCGACTCTAAAGTCTTCTCTCGTACGGTCAAGGTCTTTTTGTTTTCTCTCAATTGTTTCTGCCATTGATTTTCTCTTGGTCTCGCTTGCAACTGCACCGTTTTTAATAAAATCCTGTCTTAAATTCTCAAGGGCACTTGCTTTCTGCTCAATTATCTTTCTTTTATTTTGGAATGCAGACTCAAAAGATGTTTTCGCTGTTTTTCCTGCTTTTGAATCTCTTATCACCCTTTGAAGGTCAACATAGGCAATCTTATCACCTTGCGCGTAAGATAAACCAGCAAAACAAAATAAAAATATAGCACTTAATAATAAAAACTTTCTCATTTAAAAGCCTCCTTACTATTTTTAAATTAAAATAAGCTTCCTACAGTAAACTGTATTTCAAAGCTGTCTTCACCGGGAAGTGTGCTTCCCAGAGGAAAACCAAGATCCAATCTTAAAGGCCCAAGAGGTGAGATCCATCTAACTCCAAATCCAACATCTGTCCTGAGATCATCAAAACTTGGGTTTTGTCCGTCATTAAATGCGTTTCCAGCTTCAAAGAAAACTACTCCTTTTAAGTTAAGATCACTTACAATCGGGATAATATAGTCTACTGAGAAAAGCAGTTCCTGCACCCCACCAATTATTACAAAATCACCATCTTCTGTTGGTACCCTTGGTCCAACTCTCCTAAATCCAAAGCCTCTAAGGGCATTTGG
Organism: Deltaproteobacteria bacterium; assembly: GCA_029262295.1. GTDB lineage: Bacteria > Desulfobacterota_D > UBA1144 > Nemesobacterales > Nemesobacteraceae > JAJCZR01. The sequence goes on from JAJCZR010000037.1 coordinate 2,025, forward strand.
GCCTCCAAGGAAAAACCTTTCCCCAACAACTAAATCATCTCCGTTGTTTTTTAAATCAATAAAACCATACCTTCCAAGAACTGAAAAATAGGTATCTTTCCAAAATGGGAGCCAATAACGGCTGGACAAAGTGTACTTGATAAAATCTGTGTTTCCACCAATTCCTGCATACTCCACATCTGCCCTTGCAAGTATTCCTCTGGTAGGATCCAGAAAATTATTTCTTGAATCCCAGATTAACCCAAAAGCAACACTGCTTATAGTTCGATCAGACTCAGTAATAATTAATCTTGAATCACGATCAACGTCCGAAATACTCTGCCTTTCAAGTCTGTATGATGTACGTGCACTTAAATTGCCATAAATTCTTCTGCCAAAACCAATAACACCACCAAAAGCTTCCCTGTCAAAATCCCTGAACTGCCTGTCATTCAAAAAGAGCAAAGTATCAAAAGTCCATTTTGAATCAAGAAAGGTAGGATCCCTGTAGTTTAATGATACTACCCTGGTCACACCGCCAATTTGTGCATTGAGCGTGAGTGTCTTTCCATAACCAAACAAGTTAGATTCCTGCACCTGCGCAGCAAAAAGAACAGTCTCCACTGAACTAAATCCGCCAGAAACGCTAAAAAAACCGGTAGGACGTTCTTCAACTTTTACTTTCACATCAAGCTGATCATCGGTATCGGGAACCCTTTCCGTTGTAACTTCAATATTATCATCAAAGTACCCAAGCCTTGTTATCTGGCTTTTGGCTGCATTAAATTTTGAGGAGCTGTAAAGTTTTTCTTCTTCAAGGGATAGGTTTCTTCTTACCACTTTATCCCTTGTTCTTGAGTTACCTGTTATATCAATATTTCTAACAAAGACTTCTTTTCCCTTTTCAAACTGATAGTCAATACTCACAGAATTGTTACTTCGATCAAGCTGCACATCGGGGTTTACGTTTGCAAACGCATACCCTTTATCACCATAAAATGTTGTTAATGAAGCAATATCCGCTTGTAAGGTAAAAGTGCTGAAAACATCACTGGGTTTTAATTTTACAGCACCCAGCAACTCACTCTCATCTGCAATTATATCACCTGAAAAAGTAATATTGGATATATTAAACTGTGACCCTTCTTCAATTCTAAAAACAACACTATAACCCTCAAGCTCATCGTCATAGTTTATCTCTGACTCACTTACCTTTACATCAAGATAACCCTTATCAAGATATATTGCCCTTATCCTGTCGGAATCTCTGTTAATTTCTTCAATGTTGTAAAGCCCTCTTTTTGTTAGAAATGAAAGGAAGAACTTTGTCTTGGAATAAATCTTCTTTTTTATTTCCTTGCTATCAATATTTTCATTACCAGCAAGTGAAACATTCTTGATATAAGCGGTGCTACCTTCAGTAATTTTGTATAAGACACTTACCGTACCATCACCCCTAGGCTCTATTTCATAGTCAACACTGGTACCGACAAACCCATTTTGTGAATAAACCCCGAGTATTGCATTTTTGCTTTCTTCAACCTGGTTTAAATCAATTATCTTTCCTTCTTTAACCGTAAGGGCCTCGAGGACTGTATCATCTTTAACATCATCGTTACCTGCTATTCTTAAATCTGTAACAACAGGTTTTTCAAGAACTGAGAATTCAAGCTGAAGGCCCTTCTCAGTTTCATCAGCTGCAACTGTAACCTGTTCAAAGAAACGGAGGTCATGTAGCGATCTTATACTATTTTTTACTGATTCAAGAGAATAAATATCACCAGTTTGTAATTTAAGGTTAAGACGAATTACTTCTTCTTCAATTCTTTTGTTTCCAGTAATTTTTATATCAACAATTTCTTTTCCCTCAAAACTGCTTTGGCTCTCTGCAGAAGGTTTAGCTGCTTCTTGAGAGTAAGAATGATTTACACAGAAACACAAAGTTACTGTAAAAACAAGAAAAGTTGTCAATAAAATCCTAAAAGAAACTCCAAATCTATTATTAATGCTCATTCACAATTATCCCGTCAGAAATTGTAATTGTACGTTTCAACTTGCTGGCTATTTCCAAGTTGTGTGTAACAACTACTGATGTAATCCCATATTCCTCGTTCAATTTAAGAAATAACTCCAATATAGACAATCCAGTTTTTAAATCAAGGTTTCCAGTTGGTTCATCGGCAAGAATCACCTTTGGGTTCAAGACCATTGCCCTTGCAATTGAAACCCTTTGCTGCTCTCCCCCTGAAAGTTGCCCTGGGTTATGAGTGACCCTTTGTTCAAGTCCTAAACTCTTAAGCACATTAAAAGCTTTTTCTTCAGCTGCATCCCTTTCCTCTCTTCTTATTAAACAAGGCATCATTACATTTTCAAGTGCAGAAAATTCAGGGAGTAAATAATGAAACTGAAAAACAAAACCTATTTGTTTATTTCGGAAATCACAAAGATAAGCTTCATCTTTAATAAAAAGGTTTTCTTCATCGTAAAAGACTTCACCTTCACTTGGTGAATCAAGGGCACCCATAATATGAAGTAAAGTGCTTTTGCCTGAACCTGAAACTCCAATTATGCCAAGGGTCTCTCCAGTCTCAATATCAAGGTCTATACCATTTATAGCTTTCACAATAGAACCATTGTTTGAAAACCTTTTCTCAAGACCTCTTATCTTATATAAATTATTACTCATATCTAAGTGCTTCAACAGGATCCCTTTTTGATGCTTGATATGAAGGATACAAAGTTGCTATAAAACAAATCAGTAAACTGCAGATTGCAACAATGATAAAATATTCAGCCTCCATCTTAACAGGAAACTCCGAGATAGGATACACATTGTTATCGAAAGGTATCAAGTTCTTTATAAAATTACTGGTTTTAAGAAAATAGCAGACTAGGTATCCTGCTATAGTGCCCAACAATGTTCCAACTGAACCAATTATCATTCCGTCCATAACAAATATTTTTCTAACCCCTGATTTTTTTGCCCCCATAGCCCTGAGAATAGCGACATCTTTATTTTTCTCCATGACAAGCATTGTAAGCGTGCTGACAATGTTAAGGGCAGCCACAAGTATTATGAAAGCCAGAAAAATGGCTATTGCAATTCTCTCAAGCCGGAGGGCCTTGAAAAGGCTTTTATTAACCTCTTCCCAGTTTCTTGCAAAGTAAGGGAACTTTAGTAATTCAGAAAGATCCTCACCTATTTTTTTAGCCCTGTAGATTTTGTCGACCTTTACCTCAATTCCAGTTGCCTTATTATCAGTCTCAAAAAAGTCCATTGCGTCCCGAAGGGATGTATAAGATATAGATGAATCATATTCGAGCATTCCGTAATCAAAAATCCCAATCACTTCAAATTTTCTTGTTTTTGCCTGCGGACCAAATGGGCCTATCTTTCCAAATGGAGACACTAGATTAATTGAATCTCCAACTAAAACTCCAAGGGAATTTGAAAGCTCCTTACCAATAAGAATTGGCGGAACACCAGACTCTGTTTTTTTATCCAGTTTTGTTAAAAGTTCTTTACCGGCATTAATTAGTAACTGATCATCTTCTTCATTAACGGGAAATAAGCCTTTTCCCACAGCCTCGGCAATATTACTAACAGTGGTAGCAGTGTTAGGATCAATTCCTCTTACAACCGAACCAGCAACATTGTTTTCTGCAACAAGCATCCCTTGATTATAAATAAAGGGGCTTGCACCAACCACTCCCGGAAAATCGAGAATTTTCTCTCTCAGTTCATTAAAGTTATCAAAATCGCCGTCATAACTCATAACAACAATGTGGGAGCTAACACCAAGAATTTTGTCTCTTAACTCTTCTTCAAATCCCTTCATAACAGAGAGCACAACATTAAGGGACATTACCCCAAGGAATACTCCTAGTATGGAAATAAGTCCAATAACTGAAACAAACTTTTGCTTGCTTCTGGACCTTAAGTATCTAAAGGATATTAATGATTCGTAGCTCATTTAGGATCTAAGATGAGGAAAGAATATTACTTCTCTTATAGACGATGCCCCGGTAAGCAACATCACAAGACGGTCTATTCCAATGCCAGCACCAGCAGTTGGGGGCATGCCATACTCAAGTGCCGTAACATAGTCTTTATCCATTTCGTGTGATTCATCCTCACCTTTTTCTTTCATTTTCATCTGATTGGCAAACCTTTCGTTCTGGTCAATAGGATCGTTTAATTCTGAAAAAGCATTCGCAATCTCTCTTCCATAAATATAAAGCTCAAACCTGTCTGTTATTTCAGGATTATCATCATTTTTTCTTGCAAGTGGAGATACATCAAGCGGAAACCCATAAACAAAAGCGGGGTCAATTAACTTTTCTCCAATTTCCAGCTCAAAAAGCTCAGTAATGGCTTTTCCCTTTATATCATTATGATCAATTCCAAGTGAACCTGCTTTTTCAAAAAGAGTTTTTTCATCATTCACAATTTCTTCACCAAATTTATCTATGAGTGCATCATATATATTTATTCTTTTCCACGGCCTACTTAAATTTATTTCTTTTTCTTCATATGGAATGGTTAATGAACCAACTGTTTCTTCTGCAAGATGGCAAATAAGATCTTCAATTAGCTCCATTAAGTCTTCATACGTTGCATACGATTGATAAAACTCTAGCATCGTAAACTCAGGGTTATGCCTTGTGGAAACTCCCTCATTTCTGAAGGTACGTCCTAGTTCATAAACCCTCTCAAGCCCACCCACTACAAGCCTTTTTAAATAAAGTTCAGGGGCAATTCTAAGATAAAGGTCCATATCAAGTGCATTGTGGTGAGTAATAAAAGGTTTTGCAGCAGCACCTCCTGCAATTGGATGAAGTATAGGCGTTTCAACTTCAAGATAATCCCTTTTATCAAGAAAAGTTCTTATTAAATTTATCACCTTTGATCTTCGTTTAAAAATTTCTTTTGTCCCAGAGTTTGAGATGAGATCGAGATACCTTTGTCTGTATCTTGTTTCAACATCAGAAAGTCCATGCCATTTTTCTGGAAGCGGCCTCAGGGTCTTGGTGAGAAATTCATAAGAAGAAATATTAATTGTTAACTCTCCGGTTTTAGTCTTAAAAACATTCCCTTCAATACCAATAAAATCTCCAATATCTATTAACTTTTTAAACGACTGAAATGTTTCATCATCAAGATTCTTTTTCTGAATAAATGCCTGTATTTTCCCGGTACGGTCCACAATATTTAGAAAAGCACTTTTACCAAAATCCCTTATTGAAATTATTCTGCCTGCAAGAGAAAAGCTTTCCTGTATATCTTTTAATTCTTCTGCATCTTTCTCACCGTATACAGAAATAACTTCCAGGGAAGTATTTTTAGGCTTAAATCTATTTTCATAGGGATTTATTCCCTTTTCTTTAAGCTCTGATAGTTTTGATTTTCTTAATTGAAACTGATCATTGTCCATAATTTAGTTTAGGAAACCGCTTTTGGGGAATCTTGATTTAATCCAAGATAATATACGTAGCTATTGCTTTCGCTACAAGATTATTTTTATTGTACACCTCTGCTTCGACAGGAATAACCCTTCCCTCTCTAAGCACTTTTGCCAAACATATGAGTTCGTCTTCTGTCACCGGTTCAAGATAATTTATTTTCATTTCTGCAGTAACAAACTTTTTTTCAAATTTAACTATACTCGCAACTGCAAAGCCACAAGCAGAATCAGCCAAAGAGAAGATTGCCCCCCCATGCACCATATCATAGGGTTGTCTTAATTTAAGATCAAAAGGCATTCCTAGTTCTGATTCCCCATTTTGCATCTTATAGATTTCGATGCCAAGTGTATCGATTAAATTTGGTTTTGGAAAAGGAAGCTTAATAGGGGTTTTACTCAAATTTACTCTCCATCAATTCAAATTTTTTTGAATAAGAATTAAATATAAAAAATGTGATAAAAACTGTACTAGCAATCACAGAAAACATTACCCTGAATCCAAAGAAATCTGCAACCATGCCATATAAAATTGAACCTATCATTCCTCCGGCAGTAAAAGAAAGACTGCTCACTGCAAAAGATTTTGACCTTGAAATACTGCCAGCCGACTCAATGATTATTGTATAAATTGATGGATAAGCAAAGCCATGTGCAACTCCAAAAATAAAAGCTGCAACAATCAAAATTGTGAGGTTTTTTGTAAAAGCTAATATCAATATAGCAAATGCAAATACCAAAATTGAAGGAGAAGAAACTTTCCATCTTCCATATTTATCAGGTACCCATCCAAAAAACAGCCTTATAAGTAAGACAGCCGCAGTATATGAAACAAAATACAGATAATATGATTCAATTGATATTGAAAGGGAAAAAAGAGAAATAAAATTAAGCACTGATATGAAAGCGGCACCCAAAATAAAAAGTGCAAAGGCTGATATAAGTGAAGGCTTGTTTTTTATATAACTCAGATATGATTTGGGAACCTTAAATAAACCTTCTTTTTCTGATTTAGATATATTTTTTAATGCTAATGACAAAACAAAACCAATTATTCCAAAAACACTCAGCAACAAAATGTATGTTTTAAAATCAAACCTGTTTATAATAATTGATCCAACAAATGGTGCTATAGCATAATTTATAACTGTAAATACCCCATAAATACCAATTGCCTGGGTTTTTTTAGTTTCAGGGGAGATATCCGTTGTGTAAGCCCCTGCTGAAATAAAAAAAAGTGAGAATGACGCGCCATGTAAAATCCTGAGTAAATATACATAAAAACCAATATTGCTTATATAAGCAAAAGGAAATGTTGATAGGATTAAAAGCAGAAATCCAGAAGAGATAAACAGTTTTTTCCCAATCTTATCCGACAGATAACCAACTAGAGGTGTGAGTATTAATGTACTGACACCGGAAATACCCATTATAAAACCAACATCCTTTTCAGTTGCCCCCAGATCTGTGAGAAACGGAGGCAGCAATAAAAAGGAATGAAGATTAAAGAAATAAAAAAAGCCAATTGTTGTTATAAGAACAAATTCCCTATTGAGAATTGAGTTATTATTTATATTCATTAATTGGTTTTAAAAATTATGATTTGGCAGGGGGGAACTAATTCTTTGAATAAACAACCTTTCCTGAAACAATAGTCTTATGAACAACCCCTTTCAATTTCCATCCTGAAAAAGGTGTATTTGTACCTTTTGATAAAAACTTTTCAGGGCAGACCTCATGCTCTTTCTCAGGGTCAAAAATTGTAACATCAGCAATAGCACCTGGTTTAAGGGTGCCTCTACCTATGTTAACTATCTCAGAGGGTTTAATAGTCAACTTTTTTATCATATCTGAAACACTTAATATCCCACCTTCAACAAGTTTAAGTGATAATGGTAAGGCTGTTTCCAAACCTACAATACCAAATGGTGCAAGGTCAAACTCCACATTTTTCTCATCCTGACTGTGAGGGGCATGATCAGTTGCTATTGCATCTATTGTGTCATCTTTAAGGGCTTTTATAATAGCCTTTACATCTTTTTGAGTTCTAAGTGGCGGGTTCATTTTTGCATTTGTATTGTAATCTACCACAGCTTCATCTGTGAGTGTAAAATGATGAGGTGCTGCTTCCGCTGTAATTTTAACACCTCTTTTCTTTGCATCCCTTATTAATCTTACAGATCCAGCAGTTGAAACATGGCATATATGTATATGGGCCCCGGTTATCTCAGAAAGTATTATATCCCTTGCAATCATTACCTCTTCAGAAGCACCCGGTATACCTTTCAAACCAAGTTTTGTTGAGACAACACCTTCGTTCATAACACCATCAGAAGATAAATACTTATCTTCAGCATGAATAATTAATGGAATACCAAAAGGCTTTACATATTCCATGGCCCTTCTCATTAAATTTGAATTTGTTACCGGAACACCATCATCTGATATTCCAACACACCCTGCTTCATACATCTCACCTATATCAGCAAGTGCTTCACCTTTTTCCTCTCTCGTTATTGCCCCGATTGGAAAAACATTAACTATGCCTTCTGTTCTAGCCTTTAGGAGTATATATTCGGTCACAGAGGCATTATCATTTATCGGGTTAGTATTAGGCATACAAACAATTGAAGTGAAACCACCGGCAGCTGCAGACATACAGCCAGTTTTTATTGTTTCTTTATATTCATAACCTGGTTCTCTTAAATGAACGTGCACATCTACAAACCCGGGGCAAACAATCATATTTTTGGCATCTATCTCTTTTACATTTTTTCCAGAAGGTGTTTTTATTTTTTTTGAGATCTTATCAATTTTTCCTTTATCAATATAAATATCACAAACCTTGTCAATATTCTGTGATGGATCAATAACCCTTCCATTTCTAATAAGCAGGCTCATTTTAGTGTTTATCTCCCGTTGAAACCAGATAAAGCATGGCCATCCTGATTGCAATCCCATTTGATACCTGATCCAGGATAACAGACTTTGGATCATTGGCTATTTCCGAACTAAGTTCCACACCCCTGTTAATTGGGCCCGGATGCATCACGGTAACATCTTTTTTTGCAATTTTGAGTTTGTCTTTATTCAGACCATAGAATTTAGAGTACTCCCTTAGCGATGGGAAAAACTCAAGGCTCTTCCTTTCTGCTTGCACTCTTAGCATGATCACAACATCAACATCTACTAAAGATTCCTCAAGAGAATAAAAAATTTGTACACCGAGGTCTTCAAAATATTTTGGAACTATTGATCCTGGGCCAACAATTCTTACATTCGCACCGAGTTTTAAAAATCCAAATATATCTGACCTTGCAACCCTGCTATTGAGAATATCTCCTACAATAAGAACATTCAGCCCTTTAATACCTCCCTTAATTTGCCTGATTGTGAAAAGATCGATTAGTGCCTGACTTGGATGTTCATGTGATCCATCACCAGCATTAATTACAGAGGAATTTATTTCCCTTGCCAAGACAAAAGGCGCACCTGACATTGAGTGACGTATTACAATAATTGTGGCGCCCATTGCCTCAAGGTTCTTTGCTGTATCAACAAGGCTTTCACCTTTGACAATACTGCTTTGTGAAGAAGAAAAATTAAGTACATCTGCACTTAACCTTTTTTCCGCAATTTCAAAAGATGACCTTGTTCTTGTACTTGGTTCTAAAAAAAGATTAACAACAGTGATCCCTTTAAGGGCAGGAACTTTCTTAACATCCCGTGAAGAAACCTCTTTCATGGATTCAGCTGTATCCAGAATAGTTTCAATCTCACCCTGTGTTAGTTCATTTAGGCTTAAAATGTTTTTTCTGTTAAACGCCATTTGATTTTATTACTTCTACTTCTTCTTTTTTATCCACCTCATGTATAAAAACGTTAACAATTTCGTCTTTAGAAGTTTCTATTTTAATGCCCACAAAGTCAGGTTGAATAGGAAGCTCTCTATTTCCTCTATCTACTAAAACGGCAAGTTTTACTGAGGACGGCCTTCCAAAATCCATAATGGAGTTTATTGCAGCCCTTGCCGTGCGTCCTGTGTTAATAACATCGTCCACCAGCAACACATCTTTATCTTCAATATCAATGGGTATTTCAGTTTTTTGCAGCTGAGGCCAAGCTTTGTTGTTTTTAAAATCATCCCTGTAAAGGGTAATATCAAGGGTTCCAAAATGAACTGACTTTCCGGTTTTATCTTTTATCATACTTACTAATCTTTTCCCAAGAAATTCGCCCCTTGTTTTAATACCAATAACAACCAGGGCTTCAAGATTACCCTTGTTTATATTATTAAAACTGTCTGAAATAAAATCTTTAATTCCATCGCTCCCACTGATTTTTTTACTCATACCAGATTAAAAGACCCCTGCTTCTGCTGCTTTACATTCATGATAAAATTCAAACTTTTTTTGGTAATATCCAAAGAAATCTGCAGTATCTGTATAATATATTTCAACAAATGTTCCATCCTCAGCTTCAGTAACTTTGTGTTGTCTTTGTGATTTAGGAATTCCCAGCTCATTAAGGTCATTGTTAATAGTTCCAGTAATATATTCTTTATGATACCTATAGATACGGTCTGCATTATCTTTACAAATGCTTTTTATAGCCACAGATTTGTAATAAATTGGCACTATTTTCCAGGCAACTACTATTGCAACCACAATAAAGATAACCAAGAAAGTTTTTTTCAGAAATTCCATTAAGTAATCCCCCAGTAGTTAGTTAATATCAGAGAATATTCTGTTCCATCTAACTTTACCAAAAATCTCAGGGTTTTTAAAATCCCACGACCAGTGAATAAAAAATGCTTTACCAGATACATTTTCAACAGGAACAAAACCCCAAAACCTGCTGTCGTAACTATTATCTCTATTATCACCCATTACAAAAAGATTTTCTTCTGGCACGACTAAAGGAAAATCAATTCTTCCAAGTTCAGTTGAACTAAAACCTTTTCTGTATATTACTCGTGATTCTCCGGCAGGAAGCAATTGTTTATACTCATCAGCTGTTCGTGTTACTTTACTGTCTAAATATTCATAATCACCAATGTAGAGCTGTTTTATAGGTTCATCATTTACATAAACAACCCTTTTTCTTATATCCACTTTATCCCCGGGAAGACCAATAACCCTCTTAATATAATGAACACCTGTTGCGGCAACGCCAGAATCCCTACCCTCGGGAAATTGAAATACTATTACGTCACCTCTTTTTATATCTTTAATAGGGAAGATCACTTTGCCAAGAAATGGTATATTGGTCCCATAAATAAATTTATTCACTAAAAGCTGATCGCCAATTAATAGCGTTGGGATCATTGAGCCTGATGGAATTTTGAAAGGCTGCACAACAAAAGTACGAATTAGAAAAGCAAGCGCTAAGGCAAAAATAAGGACTTCTAAATTTTGCCTTATTTTTGATTTTTCATAGGTACCCAGGTTTTTTTTATTAAAGTTAATAAGTGAGTTGTGAGTCCTTTTAATTTCTTTAAGACCGCCTTTTTCAATAGCAGTTTCAGATTCTTTAATTTTTTGATCTGCTTCGTAAGCAATTTCAGGTTTTAAAAATTGCCTGTGTTTATTAAGAATCTTGTTTGTTGTTCTTAATAATTCTTTGGATTTTTTTACTGTCGATCTTTTTTTAAACCAGGAAAGAATCATATTAAGGCAAAGATTATAAACGTGATAGTAGACATTTCAATAAAAAATCTAAATTACTCTTAGCCAAAAGATGGTCTCTCAACTAACATCACACCATCTATCATTTTCAAAGAATTTATAACCTGATCCAGCTGTTCAATGCTGTTTACAGTTATGTTAAATGTGCCAACGGCATGCCCTGCACCTGTCTGGTTCATTTCAACCTTGGATATATTCACATCCGAATTTGATATTAATTTTGTAAGGTCTGACAAAATACCTGGTTTGTCTTCACATTTTACATGAATTGTTGTGGGAAGCTGCCCGCTAAATTTCTCATCCCAATTAATCTCAATTCTTCTTTCCGGATCAACCTCAAAAAGCTTTGGGCAATTTGATTTGTGTGCGGTAATTCCTCTACCTCTTGTTATAAAACCAATTATTGGTTCTCCTGGAACTGGAGTGCAACAGTTACCAAACCTTATAAGAATATTGTCATAACCTTTTACCAAAACAGAATTATTGAATTCAGGTTTACTGATTTTATCAACTATACTTTTGATTCTTTCATCTTTTTTGGTCTTGTCACCTAATTCGTCTGGTTTAATGATTTTTATAAGCTCATTGGCAGAAATTGTCCCAAAACCAACCGCTTTATAAAAATCATTAATACCCTCAAACTTCAACTTCTTTAAAGATGCATCAAGTTTGTTTTTTTCAATAAGTTTTTTAAGATTTAGCTTGCTTGCAACAAACTTTCTTTTGGTAATAGACTCACCAACTTCTAGGGCCTTCGTGTTTTCTTCATCCCGAAGCCAGCTTCTAATACTGGTTTTTGCTTTTGAGGTAATAACAAAATCAAGCCAGTCCCTGTTAGGCGCTTTATCTTTTGCTGTTATCACTTCAACCATATCACCGGTGTGCAGTTTACAATCAAGTGCAACCATATTTCTATTAACAAGGGCCCTTGTGCAGTGGTTTCCAACATCACTATGAATTGCGTAAGCAAAATCTACTGGAGTGGCCCCAATCGGAAGTTCAATAAGATCGGCATTTGGAGTGTACACATATATTACATTTGATATTAACTCACCTTTTATTGCTTCAATAAACTCAGTGGGGTCTTTAATATCTTTAAACTCTATTAACTGCCTTAGGTTTGAATAAACCTCCACATTATCATTTCCATCTTTTGCACCTTCTTTATAGTTCCAGTGAGCTGCAACACCATATTCTGCAAAGTGGTGCATTTCTTCGGTTCTTATCTGAATCTCCATCTGCTCACCAAAAGGGCCAATCACAGTTGTATGAAGGGACTTATATCCATTGGCTTTTGGAAGCGCCACATAATCTTTTATCCTGCCCGGGATTGGTTTCCATATTTGATGCACTGCCCCAAGTGCTTGATAACACTCAGTAACATCTTTAGTAATAATTCTGAAAGCAAGAACATCATAAATATTCTGAAAATCCATATTCCCTACATTCATTTTTTTATTAATGCCGTATATGTGTTTAAACCTTCCTGTAATTTTAGATTTAACACCTATTTCCTTCATCTTATCCTGTAGTAAGGATTTGACTTCTTTAACGTAGTTTTTCCACTCCTTCTTTTTTTTGGAAACAAGTTTTGAGAGCCTTAAATATTCTTTCGGATCAGAAAATTTAAAAGCCAGATCTTCAAGCTCAGTTGATATCCAGTTAATACCAAGCCTGTGGGCAAGAGGAGCATAAATTTCCATTGTCTCATTCGATATTCTTATTTGTCTCTCTTTTGCAAGGTGCTTTAGGGTCCTCATATTGTGAAGTCTGTCGGCTAATTTAACCAGGACAACCCTTATGTCCTTAGCAGTGGCAAGGATGAGTTTTCTGAAACTTTCAGCCTGCTTTTCAACATCGGTTACATTTGGCAGACGGCTAATTTTTGTTGTGCCATCTACAAGGAAACAGATTTCCTCGCCAAAAAGCGCCTCTATTTCCTCAAGCGTGGCCAAAGTATCTTCCACTGTATCATGTAGAAGGCCCGTAACGACGGAAGGGATATCAAGTTGCAGGTCAGTGAGGATGGCGGAGACTTCAAGTGGGTGGCTCAGGTATGGTTCTCCTGAGACTCTTTTTTGCCCGGCATGTACTTTCGCAGAGTAAACATAGGCTTTTTGTAAGAGATCAACATCTTCTTCCTTAAAATCTATATAAGCGTTAACCTTTTCAACGATGTCATTAAGCCTTATCATTTTGCCTCTTTAATTCATCTCAAATTAAACCTTTTAGTAATAATTTCATCAAAAATTTTATCACTTTTAACTCTTTCTGCAGCAAGGGAATGTTCATTCGTTAGAGTGGGCGCAGAATCATTAGATTTAAAATTTCTCTCAAATATTATTATGGATTCAATTGTCTTTCCAGCTGCATCCATATCATCATTAATAATAATATAATCATACTCTTTTGACTTTTGTATCTCATATTTCACAACATTCAGCCTAAGTGAGATATCATCTTTTTTTTCTGAATTTCTCATCTCAAGCCTTTTTCTTAGCACTTTCATTGATGGGGGCACAACAAATATAAAAATAGCGTCTGGAAATTTTTGTTTTAGTTGTTCTGCACCCTGCACATCAATATCAAGAAGAATATCAACTCCTTTTTCATTAGTATCTTTAATGTTATCAATTGGTGTGCCATACAGGTTTCCATGCACTTTAGCCCACTCGGCAAACTTTCCCTCTTTCACCATTTCAGTAAACGTGTTTTGATCCACGAAGAAATAGTCAACTCCATCCACCTCACCATTGCGTATAGGCCTTGTGGTAAATGACACTGAAAACCTGAGGTTATCAATGTTTTTTACCGCATGGCTTGAAAGAGTTGTCTTGCCACTGCCAGATGGCCCTGATATTACAAATAAACGTCCTTTCATAATTTTAGTAAACTTATGTATCACTGTTGCCGAATAAAAAGATTAAATTATAATAAAAAATTATAATTCAGCATAGTCAATAATAATATATGAACAACAAACTTCCTTATATAGACTGCAGATTAATTTTCATTTTGATTGTTTTTATATTCTTTTCAAACAGCATTGCTTTAGCAGAAAAGCAATTTTTTTATAAATGGAAAGATGACAAAGGCACCACACATGTAACTGACAATAAAGATAATGTGCCTCAAAAATTCAGAAATAAAGTAGTGAAATATGAGAAAAAAGAAGGTCTTGAAAAACAAGGAATAAAAACATATTACGATAAAGGCCAGAAGCTAGTACTTAAATATAAATATTTTTTGTTGGGATTACTGCTTATTGTTTCAACACTTATTCTTTTAATAAAAGTTTTTAGAAAAACAAAAGAACTTAACCTTAAAAGAAAAACAATTTCAACTGAAAAAATTATCAAAAACTCTGGAATTGAAAATATGGGCGCTGATGAATTTAAAGATAATGTAAAAGAAATCCTTATTAGAAGCGGCTATAAACTTGCTCAGATAGATGCCCCTTTTAAGACTTTTTCTGACTTTATTGGTGAAAAGAAAGGTAAGAAATATACCGTTCTCATTAGCACCGCATTAAATGAAATATCAAAAAACCAAATCAGTGATCTTGAAAGCGAAAGAGACAAATATGGATGTGATGGTTCAATTGCGATTGCAAAATCAGGATTTGATAATTCAGCAGCCTCTTTTGCCAAAGAAAATGGCTGTAAAATTATTGACCGAAAGACAATAGCAAAAGCTATTTTAGGTAAGTCACAAATCTAGTTTAAAAATTAGTTAAAAAATCCGGGTTAATTTTTTCAAAACTTTCAAAAACAAGATCAGCATCTTTAATTTCATCACTGTTGTATGAATTGGAAATCCCAACGCATTTCATTCCAGCAGATTTTGCAGCCTGAATTCCATAAACCGCATCTTCAAAGACAAGGCATTCCTCAGCCATTAATTGAAAGTCATTTCTGGAATTAAATTCGTCTAAAACTTTAAGATAAACTTCTGGATTTGGTTTACAGTTCTCCACTTCATCAGCACTAACTATAAAATCAAAATACTTTTCCATATTCAATTTATTTAGAATGATCTCAATTTCTGACCTCAAAGCCCCGGAACCTATTGCCACAGGATAATTACCATTAATATTTTGTAAAAATTCACGAACTCCAGGAAAAACCTTTATACTATCTTCAATCAATGCTTCAAATATCCTGGATTTTTTATTTATAAGTTGCTCAACCTGTTGGGGGCTTTCATATTTGCCAAAATCAGACAAAGAATTTGTAAAAAAAGTCTTATCATCAAATGCAAGGTATTTTAAAATGTAATCTTCTTTGCTTAAACTAACACCTACATCTCTTAACACTTGCTGAAATACTTTCAGATGAAGCGGCTCGCTATCAACTACAACACCATCAAAATCAAAAATAATAGCTTTTATCATTTTATATATTCCTGGAAAAAATATTTTCAACTACTTTTTTAAAACTAATGATCCAACAACTAAAAAACAGTACATAAACAAATTTTTTTGTGTTAATTTCATGTAAATAACTTTTATTTACACTATAACTTCAGCTTTGTGAATCCAAGATTGCAGCTTGAAGAGTAATTTATATTGGAAATAATATAAATCTATACAATTAAACCAGGAGTGTTACAAATAATGAGTGCAAATGAAGTAACCCATGATGATGTTCAGGAATTTTATGGTGAAGCTGCAAAAAAACCACAAGCAGATCTTTGCTGTCCAACAAACTACCCGATTGAAGATACAAGCCATATTCCACAAGAAGTAATAGACAGGTTTTATGGTTGTGGCAGCCCTGTAGGAATTGCGGAAATAAAAAATGGAGAAACTGTTGTTGACCTTGGATCAGGTGCCGGGATTGACTGCTTTATAGCTGCAAAAAAAGCAGGTGCTGTAGGTAGTGTTATTGGAATTGATATGACAGATGAGATGCTCGAGGTTGCAAGAAAAAGTAGTGAAAAAGTTTCTGAAAACCTTGGATATAGAAATGTTGAATTCAGAAAAGGTTATCTTGAGGAGATTCCCGTTGATAGTGAAACAGTTGATCTTATAACCTCAAACTGCGTTATTAATCTTTCTCCAAACAAAGTAAAAGTTTTCCAGGAAATGATCAGAACACTTAAAGATCATGGAAGAATTCTTATCTCAGATGTTGTTTCTGAGGTTTCGCTTCCAAAAGAAATAAGGGAAGACAAACAACTTTGGGGAGAATGCCTTGGTGGGTGCGTCACAGAAAACCAGTTAATCTCATATCTTGAACAGGCAGGTTTTTATGGAGTTGAAATACTTGGGAAAACATTTTGGAAAACTGTTGAAAAAATCAATTTTTATTCTGTTTCCGTAAGGGCATTTAAACATAACAAATCTGACAAATGTGTTTATGAGGGGCAAAAAGCAGTTTATTGTGGCCCATTTAAAGTAATTATAGATGATGAAGGACATGTCTTTCCAAGAAACGAAGAAGTAGAAGTATGCAGCGATACAGCTTCAAAATTAAGCAGGCCACCATATAAAATGTTCTTCAATATAATTGAACCTGATGACAAAACAGGGAATTCATGCTGCACTCCAGGAGCAAATGGTTTATCAGACAGCCCATCTTGTTGCTAAGTCATCTTAGGAGAAGGTTAATATGTCATACTATGATCCATCTGATCTAAAGAGATTTGCTGAAGTTGGTAAATTCAGCAAAGAACTTATGGATAAGTTTTTTGAATATTACAATAGTGCAGTTGGTGAAGACGGCGCCTTAACAAAAAGAGAGAAATCATTAATTGCTCTTGCTGTAGCTCATACTGAACAGTGCCCTTATTGTATTGATGCATACACTACTCAGTGCCTTGAATCAGGCGCTGATCCTGAGCAGATGACTGAAGCAGTACACGTTGCGGCATCAATGTCCGCAGGAATAAAGTTAATCCATGCCCTACAGATGCAAAATTCACTCAAAAAAAAGGGTGCCCTTTAAAACTTTCTTTCAAACTATTTCGTAGGTGTTCTTAATGAGCCAGTCAACAAGTGTAGAAAAAATATCCAATAAAAACTCCCACAAATATAATTTTGTTGATAAATTCAAAAGAAGTGGCCTGAAACCTAACCCTCTTACAGTTGAAACTCTTCAGGTAAATGTCACAAAGCTTTGCAACCAGACATGTGTTCACTGCCATGTTGATGCATCACCTAAAAGAAAAGAACAATTGAATATTGATGGGGTAAATAGATGTATTGAGATTTTAAAGGAACATCCATCAATAAAAAATCTGGACTTAACAGGCGGTGCCCCTGAGTTAAATCCACATTTTGACTATTTTGTGGAAGAGGCAAAAAAACTGGGTGTGCATGTGATGGTAAGGCACAACCTCACTGTTACTCTGGATGGAAATCCCGTAACAGGGGAAGAGAAAACCTACCTTCCTGATTTTTTTGCTGAGCATAAAGTAGAAGTTATATCTTCACTTCCATATTACCAGGAGTATTTTACAGATAAACAAAGAGGTAAAGGAGTTTTCGAAAAAAGCATTGAGTCAATAAAAATGCTTAATTCCAGGGGATTTGGAAACGGCAATAGTGAACTCATGCTCAACTTTGTCTATAACCCGGCGGGCGCATATCTTCCACCATCTCAGGAACAACTTGAAATTGATTTCAAAAAAGAGCTTCACAACAAATATGGAATAACCTTTAACAAGCTTTTTGCTATAACCAATATTCCAATTAACAGGTTCAGGACGCAACTACTTAAAATAGGGGCTTATGAAGAATATATGGAAAAGCTTGTAAACGCCTTTAACCCAGCTGCCGCCGAAGGAATAATGTGCAGAAACCTTATAAGTGTGGATCACGATGGGAAAATATACGATTGTGATTTCAATCAACAGATGATGAACATGGAAGTCGAAGTTGATGGTGAACCACTTACAATCTTTAATTTTAATATGGAAAAAGCACTTAAAAGAAAAATTAGATTTGGCCCGCACTGTTTTGGCTGCACAGCAGGAGCAGGAAGTAGTTGCGGGGGAACTATCTCGGAATAAACTACAGTTATGTGCGGCAATAAATCAGAAAATGCATTAATAATTTTTGTAAAATATCCCGAAAAAGGAAAGGTAAAAACAAGGCTTGCAAAGAAAACAGGGGAAGCAAAAGCAACGGGAATTTATTCTATTGTAGCAAAATATATTATTGATAAATTTTCAGGTCCTGATTTTTATAAAACGTATATTTACTACTCACCACCACAAAGAGAAAAAGAACTAAAAGACTGGCTTTTGAATCCCGAAGTGCAGTATTTTCCTCAAAAAGGAAATTCCCTTGGCGAGCGGGTTTCAGATGCTCTCCAAAACACTATAAAAAAAGGTGCAAAGAATATAGTAATTATCGGGACAGATTGCATAGATATCACAGTTAAAGACATACAGACAACTTTTGAGAAGCTCTCACGCAATACCTCGCAGATTGTAATTGGCCCGGCAAGGGATGGAGGGTATTACCTTATTGGGTTAAATGCTTTCAGAAAAGAACTATTTGAAGATATAGACTGGAGCACAGAAAAGGTATTGCCGCAAACAATTGAGAAAATTAAAAAAAGTAAATTAAACTACAACCTCATGCATACATTAAATGATATTGATGAAATTGAAGACATAGACTTTGATTCGTTAAATAAGATTGATTTAGAGGTAGCGAAAAGAATAAACTCAATAATTGTAAATGATCAGGTAGCAAAGGGGGCAATATAAATGTTGTGCAAATCGAGATCAATTATCTTTTTTACTTTAATGATTTCAATTCTTTTTTCTTCCTGTAGTAATCAAAGTGGGAATGGGAAAGATTATAAATCAAAAGAAAAAGAAATAAGCTTTAATGCACCTTCTTTAACCAATGATAAAGAATTCACTTTTAAAGATTTTGAGGGCAAACCAACTATACTAAATTTTTGGGCTTCCTGGTGTGTTCCATGCAGGGATGAGATGCCTTTTCTGGAAGAGACCTGGAATGAATTAAAGGGTAGGAATATAAACATCGTTGGAATTAATGTGATGGATGATAAAAAAGAAGCCTTAAGTGTTCTTAAACAGTTCAATATAACTTATATAAATTTGTTTGATCAGAGTGGCGACATTTCAAGAAAGTTTGGCGTGCTTGGGCTTCCTGCAACTATTTTTATAAATAAGAGTGGTAAGGTGGTGAAACAAAATTACGGACCGTTTCTTGGTGAACAAGGAGAAAAACAGTTCCACAATTTTGTTGGGGAAATACTCTAGATGGAATTTAGTATATTAAATGTAGGAGGTGCTTTTCTTGCAGGGCTAATATCTTTTCTCTCACCATGTGTTCTTCCCCTTATGCCTGGATATCTTTCTATAATAACTAAACTTTCCTACGAAGATCTCACTGAAAACGAGAACATCTCAAAGTTTTCAACAATATTTATTCCGAGCCTTGTATTTGTCTTGGGTTTTTCAACTGTATTTATTTTACTCGGGGCATTTTCTTCTCAGGTTGGAAATTTTCTTTCAGCAAATAAAACCCTGATCCTAAAAATAATTGGGATATTGATAATCCTGTTTGGAATTTTCTCATTAGAATTAATAAAAATACCTTGGCTCTATAGAGAAAAAAGAGTTGATTACAAAGCAAACAACAGGGGAGGTTTAATAAGCACATATTTTTTGGGATTTGCATTTGGATTTGGCTGGACGCCTTGTGTAGGGCCAATTCTTGCTTCGATCCTCCTTTATGCAAGCACTGCTGAAGGAAGCTTTAGCGGCCCTTTTTTACTTTTTATTTATTCACTCGGTCTTGGCGTTCCATTTATTTTAACTGGCTTGGCATTCTGTCAGGCACTTAACACTTTTAAATCAATAAGAAAACACTATCAGTATTATAAGTATATTGTTGGTGGGGCACTAATTTTGATTGGAATATTAATGGTTACCAACAACCTTTTTCAACTTAATATCTATGGACAAAAAGTCCTTGATACCTTTGGAATTGATTTCTGGAAGAACTTCTAGAAATTAGCAAAAGCTTATCTAAGAAAAAATTTACAACCTCATTTCTGGCTAATAATTTTTTTTTATATATAATGTTTTCTATTTTCAGCACATCAACGGAGGAGTTGTTTTTAATGTGTGAATATCAAAAAGACATGAGACAGGCTGCACTTAAGTATCACAGTACTGGAAGGAAAGGAAAGCTTGAAGTTTTACCGACCAAACCATGCAAGACTTCATGGGATCTCTCTCTGGCCTATTCACCCGGAGTTGCTGAACCTTGTAGAGAAATAGAAAAAGACGAAAATCTCGCATATGAATATACAAACAAGGGGAACCTTGTAGCAGTAATTTCCAATGGCACAGCAGTGCTTGGCCTCGGAAATATTGGGGCACTTGCAGGAAAACCTGTAATGGAAGGGAAAGGCGTGCTTTTCAAAAAATTTGCTGACGTTGATGCGTATGATATTGAATTGAATGTAGAAGATCCGGATGAACTTATAAAGACTGTTAAGTATCTTGAACCCACATTTGGTGGAATAAATCTTGAAGATATAAAAGCCCCGGAATGTTTTTATATTGAAGATGTATTAAAAGAAGAAATGAACATTCCTGTTTTTCATGATGACCAGCATGGTACAGCTATTATTTCTGGTGCCGGGCTTTTAAATGCGTGTGAGTTTGCAGGGAAAAGTATGGGCGAGCTAAAAATGGCATTTAATGGTGCCGGGGCTTCTGCTATTGCCTGTGCTGAGTTTTTCATTACACTCGGTGCGAAAAAGGAAAACATTATTATGTGTGATAGTAGAGGGGTAATTTACAAAGGAAGGAAAGAAGGTCTTAATTCTCAAAAAGAAAAATTTCTAGTGGAAACAGGGAAAAGAACAATTGAAGATGCACTTGTTGGAGCTGATGTTTTTGTCGGACTTTCAAGCGGCGGAGCAATAACCAAAGATATGGTTAAAACTATGGCTGATAACCCTATTATATTTGCAATGGCAAATCCCGACCCTGAAATACTCCCTCCCGATGCAAAAGAGGCTAGAAGTGATGTAATCACGGCAACAGGAAGATCGGATTATGCAAACCAGGTAAATAATGTTTTAGGTTTCCCTTTTATCTTTAGAGGTGCACTTGATGTAAGGGCAACTTCAATTAATGAAGAGATGAAAGTGGCAGCGGCAAAATCACTAGCAGCGCTTGCCAGGGAACCTGTGCCATTGTCAGTTGCAAAAGCATATGGAGTTGAGTCTTTTGAATTTGGTCCTGAATATCTTGTGCCTAAACCTTTTGACCCCAGAGTATTTGTATGGGAGTCATTAGCCGTAGCTAAAGCTGCAATGGAAAGTGGTGTGGCAAGAGTGCAATTAGATCTGGATGTTTACAAAAAGAAATTAGAAAAGAAAATGGAAGAGCTAATTTGAAATAAAATTGGTTTTAACTTTATAAAGGGATGAAGCAAAAAACTTGTTTCATCCCTTTTTTATTTACTATGAAAAAAGCTGTGATTTTTGATATGGACGGAATTATTATTGATAGTGAACCTCTTTGGGAAAAAGCTGAAATTATGCTAATAAATCAAAAAGGTATCACTTATAGTAGTTCATACAGAGAAAAAATTGTAGGGCTTAATCAAAATGATTCTGTGAAACTTCTAAAAAAAACTTTTAATCTTAAATCATCAATCGAATCTATTTACGAAGAAAGGATTAATATTCTTTTAAATATCTATAAGGAAAAACTCACTCTTGTTCCTGGAATACACAAACTACTTGAAGAAGTAAAATCTCATAATCTAACAATTGGTCTGGCTTCAGGATCTCCTATGAAAGTTATTGAGTTTGTGCTCGACAGATTTAAGATTAAACATTATTTTTCGGCTGTAGTGTCAGCTGATTGCACTGAAAAAGGGAAACCGGCTCCCGATTCATATCTCAAAGCTGCTAGTATTACTAAAACCAGGCCACCTGATTGCGTTGGAATTGAAGACTCAATAAATGGAGTAAAATCAGTCAAGAATGCGGGAATGTTTTGTATTGCAGTTCCTCATCCTGATTTGGACATCAACAAATATGAAGAAGCAGATTTAATTTTTCAAAAGGTTTCAGAAATTAATATTAATTCTATTCTTAACAACTAATTTTACTTATTTATTTGGTCTTGGGCCGGGTGCCATAAATTCTGGGCCAATTGGCTCAGAAATAACTTCATTCACAATATTCTCGATTTCAGCCATAGAACCATCATCAATATTCCATCCCATAACTTTGGAGACATCATCAAGCTGGTCCGGTCTTCTCGCTCCCCAAAGAGATATATCATTTTTACACTTATCGAGCATCCATCTAACCGAAAGATGAAGAACATTTTTATTAAAATGTTCTTTTGCAAACTGATCAAGCTTATCTACAACCTCAATATACTTTTTGAAGGCAGGCATTTGAAATTTTGGATCAAAGTTTCGTATGTCATCACCTTTAAATTCGGAATCTGCACTCAGTTTTCCACTTAAAAGGCCTCTGCATAATGAGCCATAAAGAAGCATTGTAATTTTATTCTCATTACAATAAGGAATAACATCCTCATCAATGCCTCTTTCAAAAAGATTATATGGAGGCTGGTCTGTTTGAAGTTTACAAACAGATGAAAATATCTCCATCTGTCGAGGAGAATAGTTGCTTACACCAACTGCCCTTATCTTCCCTTCTTTAATAAGATATGCCATAGCCTCAGCAGTTTCTTCAATTGGCACTAAAGGGTCAGGCCAGTGAATTTGATATAAATCTATGTAATCCGTTTTTAATCTTCGAAGTGAATCATCCACTTCTTTCAGTATTCTCTGTTTGGTTGAGTTTCTATAAACTTTATTGTCGGGCCACTCAAGACCTGCTTTGGTTGCAATAACCAGGTCATCCCTGAAACTTGTTTCAGAAATAGCTTCTCCAACAATTTCTTCTGATACCCCGAATCCATAAACTGGAGCTGTATCAATTAAATTTATACCTTCATCAAAAGCTTTATAAAGGGTCTTAACACACTTCTTTTTATCACTCCCTCCCCAAAGCCATCCTCCCATTGCCCATGTTCCAAGCCCTATCCTTGATGCTTTAATATCCGAACCTGCTATTTTTATGAATTCCATATTATTAACTAGTTTATATCAGCCAGATAGTAAAGAAGATTCCTTACTTCTTTAACAGAAGGCAACCTGTATTTTGCTTTGGAAGGCCCAAACCCAACTTTTATTGAATAAGCATCATCTGGAAGCACCTCAAATACATACTCGTCAGTCCAGTCATCACCAATGGATATGATCGTATCCCATTTAGCTGATTCAAGCCACCTGAGAGCCGCCCTTCCTTTATTTATGGATGTGTACTTTATTTCTATCACTTTATTTCCTTCAAGCACACCTACACCCAAATTTGATATAAGATGGGAAAGGGTATCTTTAAGTTCCCCTACCCTCACATTTGAAAGGGCAGGATCAACATTTCTGTAGTGCCATGCAATTGAGTAGGCCTTCTCTTCAATTAGTGAACCCGGGGTCCTGTCTACAAACAACTCTAAGATAGGCCTTACTTCCTCTTTCCACTCATCTGAAAGGGTATCAATCATCTTCCAGTCTTTACCATCCATTATCCACAAACCATGCTCTGCAGAAAGCCCATTAGTAAGTCCATTTAGCCATAATCCAAGTGAGTCTTTATCCCTTCCGCTTATTACAACCACTTCATTCTTTGGATTTTTTGAAAGTACCTTTAAAATCTTACAGAGTTCTTTATCAGGCTTTGCATCTGCGGGATTTTTTACAAAAGGCACCATCGATCCATCATAATCGAGAAGAAATAAACAGTTTTTACCTTTTTTATACTTTTCAAAAAGTTCATCAATTGTTTCAGAGTTTAATTTTTTTGAAAGCATATTGTCCTGAACTTCCTTTATATGGTTTAGTCTTTCCATAAAATCTTCAGTCCAGACTTTTAGGTCATACCTCTTAAGGCGCTTTTGCATACTGTTCATTCGTTTTTTCTGTTCAGGTTTATCCATGTCTATTGCAGTCTTAAGAGCATTAGAAGTAGCTTCAAGATCATTTGGGTTTATAATAAGGGCCTCACTTAGTTCCTTAGCAGTCCCAGCCATCTCACCTAATATCAGAACCCCGGTTTTATCATTTCTAGCGGCAACGTATTCCTTAGCAATAAGGTTCATCCCATCCCTTAGCGGGGTAATAAAAAGGACATCTGCGATCAGATAAAGTGCTATGAGATTATCAAAATCAAATGATCTATACATATAATGGATTGGGTTCCATGATATAGTCCCATGATTTCCGTTAATGTTTCCAACTAGTGTATCAACTTCAGATTTGAGCATTTTATAATGAGTCACTTCAGTTCTGGATGGTACAGCCACAAGTATCAACAAAACCTTTTCCTTTAAATCAGGGTTTTGCTCTAAAAAAAGATCATATGCCTTTAACCTTTCAGGAATACCTTTTGAATAATCCAGCCGATCAATAGAAAGAATAATTTTGTAATTTCCACTCAACGATTTGGTAATTTCCTTAATATTTTTTTTAACTTCTGATTTTTTATGGGCAGTTGAAAACTTTTTGTAATCAATACCCATTGGGAATGTGTCCATCTTCACAGCTCTTTTACCTACAAAAAGCTGGCCAAGAGAGTGCTCATAACCAAGAATTCTTCTTGCACTTTCTGCAAAGTGGCGCACATAATCAAATGTATGAAATCCAATTAGATCAGAGCCAAGAAGTCCGTTAATAATATCTTTGCACCAAGGTATTAATCTGAATATCTCAGATGAGGGAAAAGGAATATGAAGAAAAAAGCCAATATTTGAATTTTCAAGATTTGCCCTTATTAATTTTGGCAGAAGCATTAAATGATAGTCGTGAACCCAGATATAGTCACCTTCATCTGCAACTTTAAGGACAGCTTCGCAAAACTTCTCATTTACCTCAACATAAGATTCCCAAAACTCTTTATCATATATCCCATACTGAACAAAATAATGGAATAATGGCCAAATGATTTCATTACAAAACCCCTGATAATAAGATTCTATTTCATCTGAGCTTAAATACACCGGATGAAATTTATTCTTACCAAGTTCTTTTTCTATCTCTTTTAACTCTTTTTTTGATCTGTTTTCATGATCGATTCCCGGCCATCCAATCCAGTGTTTTTCATACTCACTTTCTAGAGAACTCAGGCCAGTTGCCACACCACCCATGCTTGGCTCAAAAGTGAGTTTGTCATTTTGCTCCTTGACTGTTACTGGAAGTCTATTCGAAACTATTATTAGTTTTTTCATTATGGTTAATTCTGAAATATGGCACTTTAGGTATGCATAATTTTAATATGGTTTAAATTTTAACTATCTCAATTATACTAACATCTACTGCTTATTAATAAAAAACATTAACCTAGTATTAATATTGTATTTTGCACTAATCAATGAAAATATTTAAAACCATTTATAGAATTATTACGCTTGGATTAATAATATTTCTTTTATTCATAATGTACAATGCGCTCTTTGGTGAAAAGAAGATTGCCACTTTCTCACCTCTGGTAGGAAAACCCGCACCAGAATTCTCTCTTAAAACTTTTGACGGAAAAAAGGTTAAACTCTCCGATTATAAGGGAAAGGCACTTTTGGTAAATTTTTGGGCTTCTTGGTGTAATCCATGTAAAGTGGAAGCCCCAGCACTTGAGAAATCCTATAAAGACCTTTCCGGCAAAAATGTTGAATTTCTTGCAGTGAATGTACTAGATGATCAGAAAAGTGCTAAAAGATATTTATCCTTGTTTGGGGGATCGTTCCCACATCTATACGATGAGGATAAAATAATACATTTAGATTACGGAGTAGAGGGAGTTCCTGAGACTTTCTTTATAAACCCGGAGGGGATTATCACTGATAAATATAGAGGGCCCCTAACAGAAGATATAATTGCTGTATTTATCAAAAAAGCACTAACGCTTAATGGAGAAACTTCTTGAAAATAATATTTATTTTGATCCTTATTATTCTCTCCAACCCTTTACATTCTTACTCAGATACAGTTGAAGACCAGGTAACCGATATTGCCGGGGAGCTTTTATGCCCAGTCTGTCAGGGGCAAAGTGTTGCTGAATCAAACTCACAGCTTGCCCAGGATATGAGGGCAACAATAAGAAAAAAACTGAAGGAAGGCGAATCAAAAGAAGAGATAATAAGTTATTTCAGGGCAAGTTATGGTGACACTATTCTTGGTTCACCCCCACTAAAGGGAATTAACCTTTTTTTGTGGTTGCTTCCTGTTATATCACTTTCAATTGGAGTAATTATTATTTTTAGAGTTCTTCAAACCTATAAAAAGCCGTCTGATGTAACTAATAATGAAAAACCTGATCCTGAATATATTGAAAAAATTGAAAAAGAACTAGAAGATTCAAAAGATACTTAATTTTTCACATCAAATAGAAAAGGTTTCTCCATCAAACTTTTCATTCACTGTAAACTCTGAAACTGATTTTCTAGATAATCTTGTCAACTGTTTTACCGGCTTTCCAAGTGGAATAAGTGCACTTATCGCATAGTGATCAGGAATGTTAAAGCACTGCTTTAACTTTGGCTCTTGAGTTACTGGAATTGTTGTAATTCTTCCACCAAGACCTTCATTTCTGGCTGCAAGCAATATATTCCAGACAAATGTATAAATTGATGCCCCGGATATTACTCCAACCCTGTCTAGATATTGATCCATTGCTGCAACAACCTTCAAATCAATACAGGTAATAAGTACTACTGGGGCTTTAACATAAGTCATTTGCAGAAGTGGTGATGGCGGTGTGTTTTCAATTGTCTTTTCATCTACCAAAGTTGAATCAATTGTATTCCAGGGATTTTCACCAGCATTTCGCTGAGCAGCATATCTTTTGGCCCCGGGTATTGCAAACTCTGCAATCTTTTCTTTAGATTCCTCACTTCTAACAATAATTACCTTCCAACCCTGACGATTTCCTCCACTTGGGGCAAAGCGGGCATTATCCAGAATTCTATATATAAGTTCATCTCTGACTGGATCATTCGTAAACTCCCTTGCTGAAAAAGTTGTACGCATCACATCGAAAAGCTCCATTAATTATCTCCTTAAAAATTAGTAATTATTCTGCATATCAAAGGCTATACTATATGACAAAATTCAATGTTAACAAGAAAACAACATCTACCTATATTACTTTCAATTCTTTTAATTTCTCTCATTTTTATGCACTCTGTATATGCAAAAGACATAAAGAAGAAAGTTATTAAAGAAACCCAACTAGATGAACAAATAGAGTTGTTTTGCAATGAATATTGCCAGGGGAACAAGAAAAAAGGTTATTTAAAAAGTATTACACTAGATAAGATTAACCCTGATAATTATAGAGTGGTTGGAAGAGCGGCACTTCAGAGTAAACATGTGTATGCAAACTATGTTGTCTATAACCACACTGTAATAATTAATACATTTGGAACTTTAAATCCAAATAGCTGTGAACTCAGGGTTGATGAAATATTTGTACAAAATGATTTTAACAATATTTTCACAAAACTTATTCAAAACCAGTCAGATATTATTGGGAGGAAGGAGTCAGTGCCTGATTGTAAGAAATTTTTAAATTGATTTTTGAAAACACTTCTTCATAGTTTGGGTTATCTACATCCACAAAAATAAATTTATTATCAATTATTTCTTTACTCAAAAAAGGATATTTAGGTGATACTTTCTTATATAAAACTATAACTTGAGGAATATTTGTAATATCAAAATAAACAGCAAGAAATTTTGGAATCATACTTTGTTGATTACCAACTAATATGATATCTGCCTCAAATATTGAGTGAATGAGGCTGTGTAGTTTTTCCTTATCTTCTCCAATAATTAATTTAGAATTTCTAATGCTTTTAAGTATTTTGAAATAATTTCTATCATAGTCACTTTCACTTTTTATCAATAAGAATTTCTGTTTTTTTGTTAATTTAAGCTTATCAGCTCTATTGTAAATTCCTTTAAAAGCTCTTTTGAAGCCATCTGAAAAAAAAATGATTGAAAATTTATTTTCATCATAAAAAGAAACTAGTTTTTCTAAAAAGTTTTTAAATACATATGCTTCAATATTCCTGTGACTCTTTATTTGTGCGAGACTATCAAGTTCCTCAAAGGAATCCTCGATGTACTTATACATAGAATATGAAGATATATAAGTTTTCCATGGTGTTTTAATTACACCAGTATCGCCTTGTCTTATATGAACTAGTACTTTTAACTTTTTATCATCAAATTTAGACACAAAATTACTGTTTTCTCTTTGTTCAAAATATTTTTCCCTTAATTCTAATTCATTTTGAGATAACGGAATATTTAAAAAAATAGGTTTTAGTAAACTTCTTCCCGATTGTTGCATCTTAAAAAGGATAAACTTGTGGGAGTTGCTACAACTTGATAAAGCTTTTTTAATAGAATTCTTGAGATTATTTAGTGAATTTTCATTGTTTTTGCAAACAAGTTCATTGTCAAAAACAACTTCAATTTTTGAAAAATTATTAAGGTTTAAAGTCTTATTTCTTTCATTCAAAGACTTATTAAAACCTATAAAATCAAACACATCTGAATTAGGATTGATTTTCAACTTAATTTTCTCTAAAACTTTTTGAAATCTTAAAAGTATTTTCAGAAACAAGTTGTTTGAATTTAATTCTCTAATGTCAGAGCTTCTGGAGGATTTAAAATCAGTATGATAGTATTGAAAACCCATTGAACAACCCAGTCTATATAGTGCATCAAACTGGTTTAATTTATCCGTAAAACCTGAAACTTTTGTTGGAATTATAGTAAAACAAGTTTTTTGTTTTGCCTGAAATTCTTTATTAGTCATAGAAACATCTTAAAAAACAAACATTAATCAAGAAATTGCTTTACTCTATTAATAATAGATTTTAGTTCTGTATTATTATCAAACCATTCTATTTCTTTATCCGCACGAAGCCATGTCATTTGTCGTTTAGAAAATCTTTTTGAATCTCTTTTAATAACTTCCACAGCCCTATCCAGAGTTAAATTGTTATCCAGATATTGATTAACCTGTTTATAACCGATGGATTTCATAGGTTTAAGATCAGGACCAAAACCAATATCTCTAAGATTCTTTACTTCGTCAACAAAACCATCTCCAAACATTTGGTCCACTCGTTTATCTATTCTATTTCTCAGATCTTCTCTTTCAACACCTATTCCAATTTTTAATGTGTCGAATCTTTTATCCTGAAAAGCATGTTCTTCTTGATGTTCGCTGATTGATTTTCCTGTGAGCTGGTAGACTTCAAGAGCACGTTCTATTCTTACATAGTCATTTTTATTAATCCTTTTTGCAGATTCGGGATCGATCATTTTCAAGCGTTTATGAAGAGAAGATGTTCCTTCTTTCTCTCTAAGTTTTTTTAATTCAGCTCTAAATTTCTTATCAACTCCAATATTTTCAAGTAGACCGGAGAGCAAAACCTTCACATAAAGAAAAGTACCACCAACAATTATAATTTTTTTTTCTTCTTTTAAGAGTTGTTCAATTTTTGCAAGTGCGAGATCTCTATAGACACCTGCATTACAGTCTTCAGTCGGCTCTAATACATCTATTAAATGATGTGGAACTTCTTTTCTTTCCTGTATTGTAGGTTTGGCAGTACCTATATCAAGGTATTTATAAATCTGAAGAGAATCGGCACTTATAATTGAAGCGCCAATTCTCTTTGCAATCTCTATTCCTAACTTTGTTTTGCCAACGGCTGTTGGACCAAGAATTACAATTAACTTAGGTTTTTTATTTTCGCTCTTACTCAAATAACTTTACTTATAGTCAGCTATGTTCTCATCCAGTGCAGCTTTTCTGCTCAATCTGACTTTACCATCCCTTTCAACCATGATGCATTTTACAAGGACTTCGTCCTTTTCATTTACAACATCTGTAACATTTTTCACCCTTTCATTTGCAAGTTCAGAAATATGCACAAGACCGTCCTTACCGTTTTTAAGCTCAACAATTGCACCAAAATCGAGGATACGTTTTACTACACCAAGGTATGATTTCCCAACTTCGAGATCTGTTATGAGGTCTTCAATATATTTCTTTGCATTTTCACACGATTCTCCATCAGGTGATGCAATATTTATAATCCCATCATCATTGATATCAATCTGTACACCGGTTTCTTCAATAATCTTCTTGATGGTTTTTCCACCCTGTCCGATTACATCCTTGATCTTGTTTTTATCGATCTGCATTGTTAATATTCTGGGAGCAAATTCAGAAAGTTCGTTACTTGGAGCATCAATCACTTCTCCCATTTTTGAAAGAATATGCATTCTTCCTTCATGAGCCTGGTTTAAGGCTTTATTAAGAATCTCTTTTGTTATACCCTTTATTTTTATATCCATCTGAAGAGCGGTAATTCCGTTTTTTGTACCGGCAACTTTGAAATCCATGTCGCCCAGATGATCTTCATCACCAAGAATATCAGAGAGAATAACAAATTCTTCCCCTTCTTTTATCAGTCCCATCGCAATCCCTGCCACAGCACCACTAATTGGCACACCAGCATTCATAAGGGAAAGTGAAGAACCACAAACGGTGGCCATTGAAGATGAACCGTTTGATTCAAGCACTTCTGAGACAATCCTGATTGTGTATGGAAACTCTTCTTTTGGAGGGAGTACAGGCTTGATAGCCCTTTCTGCTAATGCACCGTGGCCTATTTCCCTTCTGCCCGGGCCTAGCCTAAAGCTTGTCTCTCCAACAGAATAAGGTGGAAAGTTGTAATGAAGCATAAAACTTTTTGTAATATCACCATCCAGTGCATCTATTCTTTGTTCATCGTAAGCTGTTCCAAGAGTGGCAACCACAGCAGCCTGGGTTTCTCCCCTTGTAAACACAGATGAACCGTGAGTCCTGGGAAGAAATCCAATCTCGCTTGTTATTGGCCTTACAGTTGTGAAATCCCTGCCGTCTGGCCTTACTTTCTCATTTACAATAATTCCTCTTACCATATCCTTTAAAAGCTTATCGTAAGCCTTTCCAACATGATCTTCCTTTTCTTCAAACCTATCACCAAAGCTCTCCTTCATATCTGAAAGAACCTCTCTAACCAGATCACTTCTGGAGGATTTGGAATCTACAATAATATTTTCTCTTAATCTGTCTTTTGCAAAAACCGCAACAGCTTCACTAACCTCGGCATCTATCTCAGCTTTTTTAACTTCTCTTTTTGGTACTTCAATACCATCTATAAAACGTTTTTGTAAATCAATGAGCTTCCTGGCGGCATCATGTGCAAATATCAAGGCATCTACCACTGCTTCCTCACTAACCTCTTTTGAACCACCTTCCACCATTACAAGTGCCTCTTCAGTGCAGACTACTGTAATATCCATATCACTTTTTTCAGCCTGTTCTTTTGTAGGGTTTATTATAAACTCCCCGTCAACCCTTCCAACTGTAACCCCTGCAATAGGACCATCAAAAGGTATATCGGAAACCATAATCGCAGCCGATGATGCCGTAAGGGCAAGCACTCCGGGATCATTTTCCTGATCCGATGACATAACTGTTATTATTACCTGAGTGGAATAACTAAACTCCTTTGGTATTAATGGCCTGATAGGCCTGTCAATAAGTCTTGAAGTCAGGACTTCAAATTCTGAAGGCCTTCCCTCTCTTTTGAAATATCCGCCAGGAATTTTTCCTGCGGCATAGGATTTTTCCTGATAGTTTATAGTTAGTGGTAAAAAATCCTCATCAATTCGATCTCTAGATGCAACAACAGTGGCTAAAACAGATGTTCCGCCGCATGAGGCCAAGACTGCACCACTTGCCTGTTTTGCAAGTTTTCCTGTTTCAAATCTGTAATCTCTTCCAAATAGGTTTTCTTCTATAACTCTATAGTCGTTCGACACGTTCACTCTCCTTAGGTGCTAACGTCTTAGGCCAAGTCTGGCAATTAGTTCACCATATTCGCCTGGCTTAACTCTTTTTAGATAATTTAGTAATTTTCTTCTTTTAGCAACTAATGAAACCAAACCTTTTCTTGAATGATTGTCCTTCGGTGCATTTTCCATATGAACTGAAAGTTCCTGTATCCTTTTACTCAGTATTCCCACCTGCACTTCAGCAGAACCTACATCCTGTGGGTGTTTTTGAAACTCACTAATAACCTGAGCTTTGTCTTCGCTGTCGAGAGCCATTGGCTTCCCTCCTCATAAAATATTAATTAAGTACCCTTAAATGCTGGAAAATTATATCCTCATCTTCGGCATATTCAAATTCAGATGAACTAATCTTGGCCTCTGAGAGGGAAATTACTTCTCCTTCAAAAAGGGTTTTAATTATATCCATTTTATCAAAATTTGGTAATAAAATTTTTAAAAGTGATTTTTTAGTGATCTGTCTTCCATTTTTGATCATTTCGGTAAGCTCAAGATCTATATTAATACTTATATAACCACTTAAGATTTCACTTGCAGAAAGAATATTGTACCTTCCAGACTCTATCTCATTAAAGCTATAAGAGTTTTCAATAATAAAGTTTCCACTACCCAACCTTCTAAGAGAAGATAGATGGGCCCCGCAACCAAGCTTATCCCCAATATCTGAAGCTAAAGCCCTTACATAGGTTCCTTTTGAACAATTAACATAAACTTTAATAACTGGAGGATTAAACTCTTGAAGCTTTATCTCATGAATAAATATCTCTCTTGGTTCCCTTTCAACTTCAAGGCCTTTTCTTGCAAGATTGTATAGCCTCTCACCTTTTATTTTTAGAGCAGAAAACATCGGAGGAACCTGTTTTACCCTGCCTTTAAAACAACTCATAACGCTTTCCACATTAGACTTTTCAATTCCATCTACACTCTTTTCGGAAATAATCTCACCAGTATAATCCATTGTATTAGTTGAAGTGCCCAGCTCAATTTCAGCAGCATATTGTTTTGTTTCTTCACAAAGATAAGGAATAAGTTTTGTAGCTTTATTAAAACAAACGGGAAGAACACCTGTTGCAAATGGGTCGAGTGTGCCGGTATGGCCGGCTTTTTTTATATCAAGAATCTTTTTTAACCTCGAAACTGCCTGATGAGATGTACAATCTGCTGGTTTATCAAGAATAAGTAGTCCATTCATTCATCTAAGCTCTTTTTTAATAGAACTGTAGAGCTTTGATTTTGCATCTTTTATTGAACCTGCAACTCTACACCCGGCTGCCTTTTTATGACCACCACCACCATAGCCCTTTGCAATATTGGCTACATCCACATATTCTTTGGAGCGAAGGCTTGCCTTCCAGTCTGAATTTCCATTTATACATTCTTCGCGCAGCATAACTGCCACTTCTACCCCTTCTATAGATCTTGGAATATTCACCAGGCCTTCTGTATCAACCCGGCTTGTCTTGGTTAGATCAAACATTTTTTTATCAACATGAATAAATGCAATTTTACCGGATTCATCAAGATCCAGAGTTCCAAGTGCCATACTTTTTAATTTTATTTTTTTTACAGATTCTGTATCAAAGATTTTCTGCGAAATTTTTTCGGGGTCAACCCCAATACTCACAAGATCACCGGCAATATGAAAAGTTTCAGAATATGTGTTTGAGTATCTAAATGATCCAGTATCACCAACAATAGTTGCAAAAATATTTTCGGCGATGTCTTTATCAATTTCAATTCCCATATGCTTAATTAATTTATAGATTAGAATTCCAGTTGAAGAAGCATCAGGATCAACAATGATGTTTGCCCCATTGAGGCCGTTTGTCTTATGATGATCGATAAAAAGCATATCAATCCTGGTTTTTTTTGTATAATTTGCAAAATCTTCACCAGGCCGCATTGTATCTGCACAATCAAGCACTATAGCAGTTGATACTTCTGAATCTATAAGATCAAGGGAATCTTTTATAAGATGTGAACCTGGAAGAAATTTAAGATAATGAAGCTCATCTTTATTATACATTTCAACAGCTTTTCCAATCTTGGTTAGGGCAAGCCCCAATGCCAGGGTTGAACCAATTGCATCACAATCAGGATTTTCATGTGCAACTATCAATAATTTGCTGCTATCCAGAATATGTTGAGAAACTTCTTCAAAATTAATCATCGACGCTGTCTTTTATTATTTGATCAAGCCTTTGGCTCTGATCTATAAATTGATCATACTCAAATTCTATATTTGGGATTTTTTTAATCCTCAGTCTTTTTGAAAGTTGGGTTTTTATATGGCCTGTGGCACTTCTTAGACCTTCTAAAACTTCATTCTCATCAATATCATCAAGAAGGGGCTTAAAAAATATTTTTGCATATCCCATATCATCTGTAACTTTTATGCCGGTTATAGATATTGATGAAACCCGTGGGTCTTTGATTTCCCCTCTTGTAATCATATTTGAAATTTCTTTAACAAGCAGATCTGAAATTCTGGCAGACCTTTTATAGCTGTGCCCCAAGACTATCTCCTAAAAATGAATGACCTCTTTCTCTTCATTATTAATGAAAGAACCTGAAATTTGCTGAATGTAAAAAAACGCCTGATCTAAAATTGAATCCACAAAGGAAGCTTCATTTGAGACTATTGACAAACCCACTGTAGATTTGTTCCATTTATCCAAAGAGCCAACTTCTGCAATAGATATATTTGGGAACCTTGATTTTGTTTTACCTATTAAACTTTTTACTTGTCTTCTTTTATCTTTTAAAGACTGATTACCTTCCATGTAAATATCAAATTTCAATATCCCGACAACCATTCAAAGGTATCTATAGTGTTTGTTTTATCTCTTCAAACATATAGAGTTCAAAAACATCACCAACTTTTATATCATTAAAATTTTCAATTGTTATTCCACACTCAAATCCTGTTTGCACTTCTTTTGCATCATCCTTAAAACGCTTTAAGGAACTTAACTTTCCATCGTAAGTAATTACCCCTTCACGAAGTACCCTTGCCTTATCATCTCTTCCGACTTTTCCATCTGTAACCATACAACCAGCAATTGTACCTATCCTGGATATATGAAAAGTTTCCCTTACTTCAACATGTCCTGTAATTACTTCTTTTAGAACAGGCTCAAGCAGGCCTTCCATTGCATCTCTGATTCTGCTCACAACATCATAAATAATTGAATGAAGCTCAAAAGATACTTTTTCCTTTTCAGCTATTGAGAGTGCATTATTGTCAGGCCTTACATTAAATCCAACAACAATAGCGTTAGAAGCGCTGGCAAGCACAACATCTGTTTCGCTAATTCCACCTACACCTGTGTGAACTATTTTCACAACACATTTTTCAGTGGAAAGTTTTTCAATCGATTCTTTAAGTGCTTCAACAGAACCCTGGGTATCACCTTTAATAATTATAGGTAGTTCTTTTACTTCTTCTTTTTCAAGAGAATCAAATAGATCCTCAAGCGATATCTTATTTGTATTTGGGGAATGAATATTAATCTTGTCTTCACGATGGGTAATAATATCTTTTGCGTCTTTTTCACCTTTCACTACATAAAACATATCGCCAGCTTCGGGTACTCCAGACAGTCCCATAATCTCAACTGGCATAGATGGCCCGGCCTCTTTAACTCTTTTGCCATTATCATCCAAAAGTGCTTTTACTTTTCCATAATTAAGCCCTGATATAACATAGTCACCAACTTTGAGGGTCCCTTCTTTTACGATAACAGTCGATAGTGCACCTCTACCCTTATCAAGCTCGGCTTCTACCACAACCCCATTTGCCCTTATATCTATTGCAGCTTTTAACTCCAGAAGATCAGACTGAAGTAATATAATTTCCAAGAGTTCCTTGATTCCAATTTTGCTTTTTGCTGATACTTCTGCAAAAAGTGTATCTCCACCCCACTCCTCAGAAATAAGACCTATTTCGGAAAGTTCTCTTTTTATTTTTTCAGGATCAGCGCCGTCTTTATCAATTTTGTTAATAGCAACAATGATTGGCACTTCTGCTGCTTTGGCATGGTTAACAGCTTCCACAGTTTGCGGCATCACTCCATCATCAGCAGCCACCACAAGAATTACTATATCTGTAATGCTTGCTCCTCTGGCCCTCATGGAAGTAAAAGCTTCATGACCTGGAGTATCAACAAAAACAACACTCCCATCATTTACTTTAACTTTATATGCACCTATGTGCTGTGTAATTCCACCTGCCTCACCATCAACAACATTAGCTTCCCTTATTGTGTCAAGCAAAGTTGTTTTTCCATGATCAACATGCCCCATCACAGTTACAACAGGAGGACGAGAAATAATTTCCTTTCCGCTTTCAATATCTACATCTATAAGAAATTCTTCTTCTTCAAATTTTTGAACTACTACCTCGTAACCAAATTCATCCGCAATCAGAGTTGCAGTATCTGTATCTATCAACTCATTAATTGTGGCAGGTGTGCCCAATTGCATTAATTTTTTTATTATTCCACCAGCCTTTATTGACATTAATTTTGCAAGATCTCCCACTGAAACTGTTTCACCAATCTTCACAACTCTCTTAGTAGGTGGGACCGTGGAAATTGTTGAGCCACCTGCAATTCCATCTGAGGATACACCCCGTCGTGAACCTCTTGCATTTCTTCCGCCTGACCTTCTTCTTGAATCAGATCCATGCCTCAGCTTTGGCCTTCTTTCATCAACAACATATTCTCTTTTTCTGCTAGGTAACTTGGTCCTGAATGCCTTTTTCAGTTCTTCTAATGAATCTTCATCAATTATTTCTTCTTTTTTCGGTTTTTTCTTTTTACCCTTTTTCTTTTTAATATCTTCTTCAGCCGCACTATCACCTTTTTTAGGTGATTTGGCCGAAACTTTTTTCTTTTCAGTTTCTTCTTCGGGAATATCCTTCGATTCTGTGGCAATATCTACCACATCTTGTTGTGTTTCAGGAGAAAGTTCTTCTTTAGCTTCTTCTTTTGCTTCAACTACATCTTCTTTCTCAACTGGTTTTTCTTCAACTTCAACCTCGGAAACTTCTTCTGTGATAGTATCATCTTCAGCAACAGTTGTTTCTTCAACGGTTTCTTCTGATTCTTCTTTTACTTCAGATCGTTTCTTCTTTCTTAAGACAACTCTTGAACCAGTTCTTCTTTCAACAATTTCCTGTCCACTATCTGACTTGAAAACTTTTACTTTCTCTTCTTTTCCTTCAACCTCTTCTGGCTTGGCAACAGAACTGATACCATTAGAAACGGATAAAGAATCCTTTATCTTTTGTGCATGCTCTTCACTAACAGAGCTTGCGTGGCTTTTAAGCTCAAACCCCAGTTCCTTACCTGCACTTATCACCTGCGCATTTGTAAGTCCAAGTTCTCTTGATATTTCATATACCCTAACTTTAGGCATTCCACATTTCCCGTAAAAATTTATATTTATTCACTATTTTCTACACTACTCTCATCAATTGAAATTTCTGATGGTTCAGAATCCGGCTCAGTCTCAGAAACAGGTTCAGGTTCTGAAACAGGCTCATTTTCCGAGATTGATTCATTTTCTAAAACAGGCTCAGCTTCAGAAGCATTTTCTTTTTCTGGTTCAGGTTCATTTTCTGATGTAGTTTCTTTGAGTTCTTCAGATTTACTTGCATCAACGGATTCATTATCAGAAACATCATCTTCAATAGACATTTGATCAAGTCTGTCTTTAAGGGCAAGTCTTGAAGCAGTTTGTATCTTGGCAACTTCGTCAAGATCTGGAAGGCCAGCTGCCCTCATTAACGATTCAGGCTCTGAAAATGCAACATCTTCCAGTGAATAAAATCCTTCATTATAAAGAAGATTGGCAGTAACCTCACTAATAGAAGGAAGGCTCATTAATAATGATAAAACATCTTGCTGTTCTTTTTTTACTTTTGTCTCAGTCTTAATATCAATCTTCCAATCTGTTAATTGTGAGGCAAGCCGCACATTCTGACCTCTTCTCCCAATTGCAAGTGATAATTGATCATCATCAACAATCACTTCCATAGCCTTACTCCCTTCATCAATAATTACTTTATTTACACTTGCAGGGGAAAGGGCATTACATGCATAACGGGCAGAATCTTCAGACCACGGGACGATATCAATCTTCTCACCTCTAAGTTCCTGAATAATATTCTGAACCCTTGAACCTCTCATTCCAACACATGCACCCACGGGATCAACATCAGAATCGGCAGAAGTAACTGCTATTTTAGTCCTACCACCCGGATCTCTTGCCACTGATTTTATTTCAACAATTTGTTCACTAATTTCAGGCACTTCTGATTCAAACAACTTAACTACAAAGCTCCTGTCAGATCTTGATAAAATGATCTGTGGCCCACGTTTTGATTCCCTTATATCCAGAAGTACAGCCCTTATTCTTTCCTTGGGCTTATAGTATTCTTTTGGCACCTGCTGATCTGCCGGCAAAATTGCTTCTGTTCTGCCAAGATCCACTATCACATTTCTTCTTTCCATTCTTCTAACAATACCACCCACAAGATCGCCTTTTCTGTTTATAAATTCATCGTATATAACTTTTCCTTCAGCTTCTTTGAGTTTTTGTAATACTTTTTGCTTTGCATTTTGTATTGCAATTCTTGTGAACTCAGGACTTATTTTTACACCGATCAAATCACCAATCTCAGCATCTGGATCAAGTTTGGCAGCATCGTCTACAGAGATTTCAAGATCAGGATCTTCAATATCATTTACAACTTCTTTAAACTCAAATAACTCAACTTCACCTTCAACAACATTATAGTGAACTTCAAATTCCTTATCTTTCCCGCCTCTAAGAAGTTTTTCAGCAGCAGACAAAACAGCTTCTTCAACAGCCTGTATTATCTGATCCTTGTCAACTCCTTTATCTTTACCTACGGAATCTATTACTCGGCTTAATTCCGTAATCATATTTTGCCTCCTAGAAATCAAGTTCTAAGTTTGCCTTTTTAATTGAATCTAAAGGCAAGCTGTACAGCTTTCCATCAACATCTACAGATACTATTTTTTTCTCAATTCCCATCAAATTACCTATAAAGTTCTTTCTGTCTTCAATAATTTCATTTGTCTTTATCTTCACTTTTTTTCCTGCAAACCGCTCAAAATCACTCTCCTTACGGAGTGGCCTTCTAAGGCCAGGTGACGACACCTCCAGGTTATATGAGCTTCCAATAACATCATTCACATCAAGCAAAACACTCAAATTCCTGCTAACTTTGGCACAATCATCAAGTTTAATGCCCCCGGGTTTATCAAGATAAACCCTGAGAACTTTTCCGCCTGCTTCGTTTTTAAACTCAATATCTACCAGTTCAATATGACCTTCATCAAGTATTGGTGCCAAAATGTCTGCAACCGAATTTACTGAAGGATCATCAAATTGTTTCATTATAATTTTTATGCTTTATATTAAACTAATAAAAAAAAGCGGGCTAAAACCCGCTTTTCTTTGCAAATCAAAAAATAGTCTACATAAACAATGTAAATCATCAAGAAAAGAAATACAAACAGTTTGTTATGAAAAATAAAGTTCAAAGCCTGATAAAACTAATCTATAATTCCCTTATATTTGATCAAAAAACCTACAGAGAAGTAAAAGATAATGGTGAATACACAAAATATTGCCTCTTAATTGTTATTATTGCTGCCCTTTGCGATGGTGTTTCAACAGCTCACTACACAAATGCTGAAGGCCTTGTTAAGCAACTTGTTTTCTCAATTGTCGGTTGGATCATAAGCAGTGCAATTATATACTTGATCGGGGTTAGGGTGATTGGTTATAGCTCCGGGATATTACAATTAGCCAGAACGCTTGGAATTTCATACTCACCTCATATTATCAATCTTTTTACAATCATACCGTTTATTGGAATAAACATTTTTATTATTTCAGTAATATGGGGGTTTTTTACAACAGTTTATGCAGTAAAACTCACTTTTAATTGCAGAAAGCTAATTGCATTTTTAATAACTTTAGCAGGATTAGTTCCCTACGGTATTATTATGTTTTTTCTTCTGAGATAGTTTTTTATTCCATTGACCAACTTTCTTTAAATGCTTCATTAACTATTTTCACCTCAACGTCTTTAGTAATACCATATGCATTTCTAACATCCTTTTTATACTTATCCGTTAATTCTCGGTTTTTATCAATATTTTTTATTATATTTTCTTGTTTGTAGTTCGGATCAAAAATATCAATGGGATAAATTTTGTCGGCTTCTATTCTAGCTTTATCTTCAGCAGCAACAATTTCTTTGAAATATTCTCTTCTTTCTTCTTCAGTAAAACCAAATTTATCTTCTGATTTGACTCTTTGGCTTAGATACTCTTCAAGATTTTCCCTTATTTTAATTGTTGTTTTGTAATTTGTTCTATCATTACTTTTTGCAATTTTAGGAGTGACATTTCCTAATTTTCCTTCTGGTGCCCAAGTTGCAGTTGCAACATCATATGCTCCATTTATAAGATTTCTATCACTAAAAATCCATATTGTTATTTCATCAATATCAATATCTTTAGTGGTGATGTCATTAATGATTTTTTGAATAGTAGGTGTTACTTGATCTTCTAAAATATCTGAGATAACTACTATTCTGTAAGCCATCTTTTTATCAAGAGGAAGTGCTCTAATTTCTTGAGTTGTATAATCAGAAAGTGATTTATTTCCAAGTGCTTTATAACTTTGATCTTTAATTTCTAAAATTTCATATTCAACAGCAGAAATATTTTTATTCTCTGTTTCTTTTAAATTTTTTTGTTCTTTTTCTTTCGTTTTATTTTCAACTTTATCCGTACTATTTGTTGTTAAAGGTTCAGTTGTCACTCCTATTAAAATAAATAAAATTATTGTTGATAATCCAAATATTATTATTGAATTTTTTCGTGTTGCTTTTTCTTTTAAAAATCTAGAAAACAAGGATGGCTTGATAAAAGCTATGATTAAACAAAGAAGCGAAGTAAGAAAAAGAATTATTAATAGATCATCCATGATTTTATTGTGAATTACAGAAACTATTTGTAGGTCAAAATAATACTATATTTACATTCCTTATAAATAATATTCTGTGCAAACAAATTTAAAGTATTAGTTTTATACATTAACCGTTCATAATCTAAATTAAATATCTCTATTTTAGTATTATATATTTTCTAGAATATTTGATGACATAATTTTAGGTGTAATTCATTAAGTATAATTCATTTATGCAGCTACTATTTTTTCATCAGCTTTATCTTCAGTTTCCTCGAAAGAGTTTTAATCAAATTAATCTTCTCATCCGACCTTTCATCACCAAACCTTGATTCCTGATAAAGCTCAGTAATCTCATTTAAAAGCTTATAAGCCTGATAATCTTTAGATCTAAGGCTTTGCAAAAATTCATCAGGAGTAAGGTATTCACTTTTCTTAAACCCTTTTTTGGCAAGAATATTCAAAGTCTTTTCATAAATTCTCACTATTTTATCTGTATCATTTTTTAATCCTGGCAATGAAAAACTTTTATTCTTAAAGAAAATAAAA
The DNA here is from genome assembly GCA_029262295.1 of Deltaproteobacteria bacterium. GTDB lineage: Bacteria > Desulfobacterota_D > UBA1144 > Nemesobacterales > Nemesobacteraceae > JAJCZR01. The sequence continues at coordinate 43,721 of JAJCZR010000037.1, forward strand.
GAGAACACAAAAAGAAAAAAGACAAGTACAAACTCCTTTTTTATATCAACTTTGGCTATTGATCCCCTTTTGATATTAAGGTTTGTTTTTTTTACCTTTTTGTTAACATTCTCAAAAAAGTTGAGCTGGTCCCTCCTTGAAAAATCCACCACATACCTACTCCACCTGAACTTTAAAAAATCAATGTAGCTGGAAAGGTATGAACCGTTTTGAAAATGAGAAGCATCAGAAGCTTCGGGCGTAGGATCAAAAAGCACCCAGCCACTTTCAGGAAAATACACCTCCACCCATGCATGTGCATTACTCTCTCTCACAAGATAAAAGCTTCCGAGTTCATTAAATTCCCCACCCAGAAAGCCCGTAACAATCCTTGAAGGTATTCCCATCTCTCTTAGGATCAGTACCATTGCACTTGCAAAATATTCGCAGTGCCCTTCTTTGTATTTGAAAAGAAAATCATCAATTGGATATGTGGCCGAACCTTTTTTTAATATTCGGGTGTACTTGTAATTGGAAAGAATGTAATCCCTCACATTTACAACATTGCTGTAATACTTATCATCCTCGTTATAAAGTGACCCAACCAAATCCGTAAAACTTTCCGACGATGGCGGAGACTGTGCATAATTAGATAATACTTTTTCAGGTATTTTGCCGTTATCTTCCCTCAGTTGTGTTGCATCTGGCTTTTCAAGATTTGAATATGCCTCATATTTAATTCTTGATTTTTTGTAATCAAAAAGAGAGTATGAGTTGTTATAGCTGATTATCTTTCTATTCGGAACTTTTGAAAAACTTACAGGCTTGTCTGCGGAAAAAAGCACCTGCGTGTCTATTGGCTCTGTTATTATTTCCTGTTTTAATAGTTTTTGCCTTTTCTTGTTTTTCCCAACAACTATCTGTCCATACTCATTTTCCCTGTAAAAAACCTGTTTGGAATCCTTTCCTGCTTTCCACGACTTTCCGTCAAACTCATCAAGTGCAAGCCCTCTCCAATAGATCGGACTATCTATCTCACCAGGTTTATGATCCAGAATATGCACTCGCATCACTGGAGAATTATCCGCCTTTATCTCACCAAGCCTGCCGAGAGTTACCTCATCAGAAAAACCAGATTTAATTGAGGTGGGCTTTGAGAAAGCTCCTGTTAAAAACTCACTGTTAAACCTGGGCATTATTAAAAAGAAAACAGAGGTGAGAAGCAATACAAAAACAATTATAAGGAGTTCAAATTTTAGAAAAGGATAAATATCGATATTTGATTCACTTTTACCTACTACCTGCTGTTTTTCTTTTTTTATATTTAAAACTATTAGTGCCAGCAGTGCCATAAAAAGGTAGACAATAAGGATAATACCAAAAGTAAAACTTGTGGTTAAAACACAGGAAGCTACAACCTGAAAGAAGCTCAGAAGAAGTATCTGCTGGTGATCTCTCAGTTTTTTGTCTGCAATAAGCTTATAAGAGTGAAGCAGAATAATTGTGTTAATAAGAAATGAAAGAAACTCTGTTTCCAGAAAAACAAAATCGGCGATAAGAAACAAAACCAGCCCATAAATAAATATAGTGGGGAATTTCCCCTTTAAACTCAAAAAATTCTTGTTTTTTATCTTAAAGAAACCAGCAATGACTGAAACTAAAAAAAGTATTGTGAAGATAGTATCGACAGTATCAGTGAGGTATAAACAGACAAAACCAGTAAGAGACACAATCAGGATCAGGATATTCAGAACCCTTTCTATATTCATTTGATCTCACCTGCATATTTTGCTTCAAGTTCACGCAATTTTTTGATCTGGTTTTTCTTTTCTGAGGCATTTTCAAACTCAAGCCTTTTGGCCGCTGCCCTCATCTCTTTATTTAGTTTAAAAATAAGTTTTGGTATCTTGTTTGGCGGAATATCAAAGAACTCATCATCTTTGTCTTTTGGCACAGTTATATAATCCGCTTCATAAATTGAACTCAGAATATCTGTGATATTTTTCTTTATACTTGTAGGAGTAATATCGTTTGCTTTATTGTACTCAAGCTGAATTTTCCTTCTTCTGTTTGTTTCCGAAATTGCATGTTGCATTGAACGTGTAATTGTGTCTGCATACATAACAACCCTGCCGTTAACATTTCTCGAAGCCCTTCCGAAAATCTGGATCAACGAAGTTTCCGATCTGAGGTAACCTTCCTTGTCAGCATCAAGCACTGCCACAAGAGATACTTCCGGAATATCCAGCCCTTCCCTTAAAAGATTAATGCCCACAAGCACATCAAATTTTCCCATCCTGAGATCCCTTACAATTCTGATTCTTTCCAGGGTATCTATCTCAGAATGCAAATATCTTACTTTTACACCAAGTTCTATATAATAATCAGTAAGATCTTCAGCCATCTTTTTTGTTAATGTGGTAACTAAAACCCTCTCCCCATTTGTCGTGACACTTCTTATCTCTTCAAGAAGGTTGTCCACCTGGTTTTCGGCAGGCCTTATCTCAAGAGTTGGATCGGCAAGTCCTGTTGGTCTGATTATCTGCTCTGTTATCTGGCCTTCACACTTTTCTTTCTCATAAGGCCCGGGTGTAGCTGAAACATATACCACCTGATCCACCTTTTTTTCAAACTCCTCAAAACTAAGCGGCCTGTTATCAAGTGCGGAGGGAAGCCTAAACCCGTTTTCCACAAGTGAAGTTTTTCTGCTTCTGTCTCCAAGATACATTGCCCTTAGCTGAGGGATCATCTGATGGCTTTCATCAATTACACATAAAAAATCGTCGGGGAAATAATCAAGAAGTGTAAATGGAGGCTCCCCGGCTTTTCTTCCTGACAGGTGACGGGAATAGTTTTCAATCCCCGGACAAAATCCCATTGTTTCCAGAAGCTCAATATCAAATTTTGTTCTCTCCACAAGCCTGTTTTTTTCCAGTTCGAGGCCCTGCAACTTTAATTTCTCCATTTGCTCTTCAAGTTCTTCTTTTATTGCTTTAATAGCCTGTTTAAATCTTTCCTTTGGGGCTACATAGTGCGATCCGGGAAAAATCGTAGCTTTATCAACACTACTAATTGTAATACCTTTTAGGGGATCTATGCGTTTTATGTTGTCGACAACATCCCCAAAAAACTCCACACGAAGGGCAATCGACTCTTCATGTGATGGAAAAATATCTACAACATCCCCTTTTACCCTGAATGTGCTTCTCTCAAGTTCATTCACTTTTCTGTCGTACTGGACTTCCTGAAGCCTTTTCATAAAACTCTCTCGTGTAAGCTCCATATCCTTTTCAACTATTGTTAACATTCCGTAGTAATCCTTTGGGGCACCGATTCCATAAATTGAAGAAACACTTGCCACAATTACCACATCTTCCCTGTCGAAAAGGGATGTTGTGGCAGCGTGCCTCAACCTGTCGATATATTCATTTATAGATGAGTCTTTTTCTATATACGTATCGGTTTGGGGAATGTATGCCTCAGGCTGGTAATAATCGTAGTAGCTTACAAAGTAGTGGATGCTATTTTCTGGAAAAAACTCCAAAAGCTCTGCGTAGAGTTGTGCGGCAAGAGTTTTGTTATGAGCGAGGATTAATGTTGGGCGCTGAATATTTTCTATTACATTTGCAACAGTAAAAGTCTTACCACTTCCTGTTACACCAAGAAGCGTCTGGTGTTTTTCACCTGTATTTATTCCACCGGTTAATTCTTTAATAGCGGCAGGTTGATCACCTTTTGGTTCAAATTCGCTCTTTAGTATAAATTTTTCAGACACAAAATAATTTTATTGTAATTGGGATAAAGGGCAATGTAGTTGTGATGCCAGATACTGAATCGAGTTCAGCACATGCTCGATCTGGGATCTCGGATATTGTCAAAAAACTTTATACACATTTCTAAATTTAAATCACTGAAACAAAACCATCATTCAGCAATTTGTTTTTCTTTTTTGTAATCCTGGATTCCTGCTTTCGCAGGAATGACAGAAGCTAACTACTAACCACCAAAACCTAACAACTAATTTCTACTTATGTTTACTCTTAAGCTGTTTCAGTTTTTTTCTTTGATCAACTGTAAGTACATCGCGAATACCAAAGAGCATGTCAAGCTTAAGCTCTTTTCTTTCACTCTTTAGTTTTAAGACATCTTTACTGAGAAGTTTTACTTCGCTGTTTTTTGCCGAAGGATCGTTCAACATATCTTTGAGTTCACCTTCCTTTTGGGAAAGTTTTTTGTCTATATCATTTATTTGCAAACTATGAGATTGAAACATATTTTCAATCTGGTCTATCTGAGATGAAGAAAGTTTCACCTGTTCTATTATTTTAGGAACTCTCCACCAATAAAAACTATCATCCCCGCTACCAGCAAAGACATTAGAGGTGAAAAAAAGCATTATAAAAGCAACTGCAACCAACTTTTTCAAATAAGTGCTCCTTTCTTTTGATTTTACCATGGCCCATACACTTCCAGGGAAGAATCGCTGTTTAATGTAATTGCATTATCGAGTTGATTCAATATTTCCACATCTTCGGAAAATGTAAATCCACTGTTTACATCAGAGAAATAATTATTGATAAAAAATGCTGAAGCTACAAAAAACACTGCAAATGATCCCGCAAGTTTCCAGTTGAATTTAAAGAAATCAAAAAATCTAAAACCTTTATTCTTTTCTTTATCCGCTTTCTTCCAAAAATCGGTTACAAATGATTTTGAAGGCTCTATCCCGGCAAGATTATCAAGATTATCCCATGATAATTTTGAAGATTTATAATAGCTTTGAAGTTCCGAAGATTCATTTATCAAAAGCTCCACCTGAGCCTTTTCACCAGCCTCAAGGTCACCACATATAAGCATTTGGACTTTTTCTTTTAACTTGTCATCAATCATAATTTATTCCTGGGCCAGGTCTTTTAAATCCTCGACCAACTTCATCCTTCCTCTATAAATGTGGGTTTTCACTGCCCCTACAGTACATTCCAATACTTCTGCTATCTGATTGTAAGACATACCTTCATATTTACTCAAAGTTACTGCCACTCTTTCTTTTTCAGGTAGTTTGCCCAATGCTGCAAATATAGTTTCCTTAATTTCGTTTCTGTAATAAAGATCATAACCACTTTCAGATTTTGCATCTGGAAGGTCGCCTGCTTTTTCGCTAATTTCATCCAGGCTGAGATCTTTTTTATAATTCTTTTTTATTTTAGTTAAACATAGATTTGTTGCAATCTTGTAAAGCCAGGTTGTAAATTTGGCTTCCGGTTCATATCTTCCAATCGACTTGTACACCCTCAAAAACACTTCCTGAGTAATATCCTCCGAATTCGCACTACCGTTTGTAAACCTGTATACAAAATTCAGGATTCCTTTGTAATGTCGCTGCATCAACTCAGAGAAAGCGCCTTCGTCTCCGTTCTTTGCCTTTAGGGCAAGTTCAATATCATTAAGCATCCTGAATTATCTCTGTTTTCAATAATTTAAACTACTTTTAACTAAGAATGTTTCAAAAATAAGACATTTATCCAACAACAAAAATTATTAGGTTACAAAAGCTTAGCCGGCTTGACAACATATTTCAGCTTGGTTTCATTTTACATAACTATGAAAAAAACAGGTAAAGCTTTTCTTGTAGGTGCAGGGCCTGGCGATCCGGGCTTAATTACAGTTAAAGGAAAAAACATTTTGAAAAGTGCTGATGTGGTGGTTTACGACTCACTTATTAACCCCATACTCTTAAAAATGTGTAGAGAAAATGCCGAACTAATTTATGTTGGCAAAAAGATAGGACATAAAGAGCTCAGCCAAAATGAGATTAACAAACTCCTTGTGAAAAAAGCAAAAGAGGGAAAAATGGTTCTAAGATTAAAGGGTGGTGATCCATTTGTTTTTGGAAGAGGTGGTGAGGAAGCAGAAATACTTGAGAAAAATAATATTGAAACTGATATTGTGCCTGGAATAAGCTCAATTATTGCAGTGCCGGCTTATAGTGGGGTCCCTGTTACCCATAGAGATTATAATTCCTCATTTGCTGTGTTCACAGCACATAAAAGCAAGTTTAATAGCTTAAAAGATTTTGATCCCGCTTCCCTAAAAAGTATCAAAACCCTTGTTTTTTTAATGGGATTAAACAATATCCGCAATATAATGAGCAAATTAACAGAGTCAGGAAAAGATCCTGAGACACCTGTTTTAGTTATCTCAAACGGAACATTACCATCTCAGAACTCACTTGTCGGCACTATTTCCAATATTACCAATAAGCTCAAGGATAATCCTGCGATTACTACGCCAGCAACAATTATTGTAGGGGATATTATTAATCTAAGGAACAAAATAAACTGGTTTGAAAATAAACCCCTTTTTGGAAAAACAGTTGTAAGCACAAGGGACAAAAATTACAGCTCTGAAATTGAGAGTATCTTAAATCAGAATGGTGCTAATGTAATAAATTTTCCAACTATAGAGATCAAACCCATTAAAAACAATAAGAAACTCGCAAAATCCATTAAAGATTTTGACGAGTACAATTTTGTAATATTCACAAGTGTAAATGGTGTAAAATATCTTTTCGAAAACTTAAAAAACCTCAAAAAAGATTCTAGAATATTTGGCAATAAGAAAATAATTACAATTGGAGAAAAAACTGCTGCCGAATTAAAAAGGTACGGTTTAGAATCAGATTACACACCGGATGAATATATTGCAGAAGGAGTTATCGAGCTTTGCAAGAAAATTGGGGTCAAAAATAAAAAAGTATTGATCCCACGGGCAAAAGTGGCAAGGGAAATACTGCCGCAAAAATTAAAAGAACTAGGTGCAAAAGTTGATGTAGTAGCAACTTATGAAACTATTTTACCAAAACACAAAAAGAAAGATATTGACGAGATCATAAATAAATTAAAAAAAGGTGAAATTAATATTGTTACATTCACAAGTTCATCAACTGCCAGAAATTTTTTTGAACTAATCGGTAAAAGAAAAACCATATACACAAAAACAAGGTTTGCATGTATTGGCCCAATCACTGCCGACACTGTAAAATCCTTTGGTTTTAAATCTGATATTGTTGCTGAAAAGTACACAATTGAAGGTTTGGCACAAGGAATTATAGACTTTTATACCAAGTAAAAAGATATTAAAGTTAACTCCTTTAAAGCAACTAATAGTTTTGTCTTGTAAACTACTGTAATCATTAAACTTTAATTAAAACATTTCAAGAAGTTACTATTTAACATTAAGTCTTATCAAATAATTAAAGTTGCGGTTTATGTTTGCCTTTCTTTTATAAGTTACTTTAAGTTCAAACAATTGTTACCAACTGCAATCATTAGATTTTCTTAAAATTTCTACGCAGATATACTTAAAGTTAAGAAAAGACCTTAGGTATTAAGGGTAATTCACTGTAATTATTAACTTATATTTTCCTAAAATTCTACGAAGAATTTAAAATCTTTATTGATATCAATAGGTTAGGATTCATAAATAATGTTTGTTTAATGTTAACTTTAACTATTAAATCCGGTAAATAGAATACAAAGAATAAATTAAAACTATATTCCAATATAGTTTTTCGTAAATTCATGATCAAATAAAGCGGAAAATATTGTAAAAAGTCATGTTGTTTATACTATAGAATAAGCCAATGCCTAGATTCCCAATAGATAAAGAGCAAATTACCGAAGATTTAGTAATAATTACCGGCAGTGATTTTAAGCACATCACAAAAGTTCTGAGATTGAAAGAAGGTGATCTAATTGATCTATTTGATAACAACTCAACTGAATACAGAGGAAAGATCACTGAAATTAACGCAAAGGGTATAACTGTAAGAATTCAAGATTTTTGGGCAATTGAAACCGAATCAAAACTTCAAATTGATCTTTATCAGAGTATTATCAAACCAAACAAGATGGATTTGCTAGTGCAGAAAGCTACGGAACTTGGTGTCTCAAATATTATTCCCATGACAACTGAAAGAACTCAAAAGAATTTGCAGGTTAAAGATGAAAGATTAAACAAAATATCTGTGGAATCTGCAAAACAGTGCAGACGGAGTAAACCTCCAATTGTTTCTGAAACTATTAGTTTTAAAGAAGCATTGGAAACAGACAGTGATTATGATTTAAAACTAATACTCTATGAAAATTCTGAAGTATCACTAAAAAATCATCTCAAAAACTACTCTAAAAATGTCGACCGAATATCAGTTTTAATTGGCCCGGAAGGTGGATTTACTGAAGATGAAGTAAGTCTTGCAGAGAAAAATAGTTATATATCTTTGGGTCTTGGAAAAAGAATTTTGAGGGCTGAGACTGCTGCTATAACTATTATTTCTCTGCTTCAATTTCAATTAGGAGATCTAGGATAAGATTTAGTGCTAATTTTTGAACAGTTTAAAAATTCCAAGGCCCCCAATAAATGTAAAAAAGATTGAGATTAATCCAGCACTAATAAAACCAACCCATTTCACCCCTGGTTCTAAGACTGCAATATTGGGATCTTCAGTTGAGTAGTACACCCTAACCTTTTTTCCAACGGGATAGCGGTCACGCTTTTTTCTTGCAGAATCACCAAACACCTTTGCCACAAAGCCAACATCATGGCTCGTGTAAGTTCTTTGATTGACACTATACTCGTAAGTAATTCTGTGTTTTCTTTTACCTGGCCCTCTCCAAACTTTTGATTTCAGAACTACACCTTCGGTTGTCGGCCATGAAAGACTCTCATTAGCCAATGGAAAGTCTTTGGTTGTTTTCCATATACCTAAAACACCGCCTAATAAGAAAAACAACAGTAAAAAAGCTATTAATAATTTTGGGAGAAAAGTTTTCATCAGATGTTTATAATTATAAGACAATTATTAACTTCTAATATGAAAAGAAAGAGTTTGAATCAGGATGATACTCTATTTTAGATATATAAGTTTAGTTAGTTAAGTTTAAGTCGGGAATAAAAGTCCCCGAGCTTAAGTTACCCGGAGACTAGTAGTTTTTAATTATTTTTATTATTCAACAGTAATTATCCAGGCTCTCTGATTACCACTCACAGTTCCTTTCAGCTCGACATCCTGTTTATTACCAGCCTGAATCCTTTCAATAGTTTCAGCGTTTGCATTTACTGCATAAACATTTCCCTGCTTGGATCTGGTATCAAGAAAAACATGGGCATGAGAAGTCTTTCCCACACATGGTTCACTAGCAACTATAGGTTCTACAGTACCATTTTCATAATCAGGAAGTAGACAAATAACATTCCCTTTATGTATATCACCTGCATGTACACTGTCTGCAGAAGCAGAAGTATCGGCAGTATCAGCAGCAGGTCTTGCACAAGAAATAACAATAAGACCTACAAACAAGATAAAAACTAAACTTAAACAAGTTGTAACAGATTTTGACATATTTAACCTCCTGGATATTTTTATTAACTTTAATTTCCTTTATTAATACAACCTTAACACAAATGGTATTTAGTATCCATTTTTTTATTTAAGTTAAAGTATCACTATTTATACACTTTTCATCTGAAAAAAGATCTATTTTTTTATATTAAGTTCAATTATCTTGTTCTTTAATTCTTCTCTTTTAATTTTATATTCAGATTCTTTTATGCCATCCAGTTCAAATAAGTCGTCTATTCTCGCAATCTCTTTAATCAACCCTTCTCTTGAATAAACACAATCTTTAGGTTCAGACTTTGAATTAAACCGGGAGTAAAATATTCCAGCAAGAATAAAAATCCCAAATAATACAATTGGAATATATTTTTTAAATTCTCTGAAAACAAATACTCCATCAAATAAAATTAGAACTGACTCGTCTTTTGATAAACCTGATCTCTCATACTTATCAAAAGTATCGTTTTCAATCACTACTTCCTGAGAATTTCCCATACCTTCAACCTGTGCTTCAACACCATCTTTCTTCTTCAAAACTATAAGGCTATTGATGTTGTAAGCAGATTCAATTTTGAGCGAAGTTGATAGGCTCTGCAAAGGTAACTCATAGCTTAAAACCACATTTCTAAACCCCGGGTTCACAGCAGTTGTATCAAAATATTTGTCCCCATTTTTTATAACATTTTCTGGGTTTATGCCATTTAGGAAATTTACATTTTTTGCATCTTCTGGAACTTTAAAGGCAAGAGTTTTTCTCTGTGAATTATCACCTTCTATCTTGCTACCAACAAAAATAGTGTTTGATGAATTCAAAAGTTCATAGATATTTGTAATGCTCACAGACTTTTCATCAGATGCAGGATAAATAATTACATGAAGGTTATTTATAGAAATATTTTTTTCGGACTCGGTTGAATTAAAGACGGGTAGTTCAAGTGAAATAATATCCTGATTGGGGGCAAAAACCATTTTACTGGAAGTGTATTGTGCCTGCTGATAAAGGACTGTGAGTTCATAACTCCTATTCCAGTCTAGCCCACTAAAGGTAAAGTTGCCGTTAGCATCCACTTTTTTAAAACTCTCGCCCTGCTCCACATCACCAAGATATGATCTTAAAACTATCTCCACATCACTGGCATTTTGCGAAGTTGTCTCATTTACTATTGTTCCTTTTATTGTTCCTTTCTCAGAGAGACCATCTTTCAGATCAAAATTCAAAAGATAATTAGACACTTTTTCGGCTTCACTTTGGGATAAGTTCATTGGAGGCATTGGAGGAAAACCCTGATTAACCGGCACTTTACCCTTTTTTTGATAGATAAGCTGAGGGTTTATTGCCCATTTAATTATCTCTTCAGTGCTATATTTATTTTTAAGATTATTAAGATCAGGGCCAACAAATATTCCTCTTCCTATTGTATGGCACCTCACGCACCTTTTTTCCAGAAATAGTTCTTCCCCGGATTTCTGAACCTGCTGTGAGTAGGCACTTATTGGAATGAATAAAAATATCTGTATTAATAATAAATATATAATTTTCATTTTCTGGTAAATAAAATCAGGAATTTACTTTTCTAAAGGCAAGAATTTCTTTTTCGATCTGTTCATCAACTTTCTTAATATCAGTGTCTTCTTTAATATTATCTATTTTTTCAATTACAGATGCTGCTTTTAATTTATATTCCTTAAGAAGTTGCTGATAATCTTTTTCATTTAACTTTCCAAGACCATAATCAAACTCTATGTCTTTTATTTCGGATAAATATAAATCTTTTTGTTCCACCAGCTTTTCAAGTATCTCAGTAGAATGGTCGGTTGCCTCTAAGCTATTGTTTTTTCCTCTGAAGAAGTAAGGGTATGAAACATAAAAAGACACAATTAGAACCAAAAATATTATTATGAATTGTTCCATTTTAAGAAGTTTTTCTCCTGGTCCCGGATATCTCAGGAATAAATGAATGAAATCTCGCAAACTTAACCCCGGGCCACATTGCAACAAGTGCTCCTAATAATATAAAGATACCCCCGCCCCATATCCAACTCACCATTGGATTCAAAAGTGCCCTGATGCTGGCCCTTCCATCATCTGTGGAATTTGAGAGTATTAAATAAAGGTCATCTCTAATTGTAGACCGAAGTGCCACTTCAGTTTCCTGGTTAATTTCCCTGTTGCCTTCATATTTATATATATTTTTTTCTGGTGTCATATTTCCAAGATTTTTATTTCCATCAAATAAGGCTAAAGTTGCAACCGTGCCATCTTTTGCATCATTAGAGAATGTTTTTACACCTTCAAAAACGAGTGTATATCTTCCAAGATCAAAAGAATCCCCTTTTGATAAGACCACTTCCCTCTGTGTCAAAAAAACTGAAGAGGAGGTTATTCCAATTACAATTAGAACTACTCCAAGATGAATTATATATCCACCGTATCTCCTTCTGTTTTTTGAAACAAGATTGGAAAAAGCAACAAGATAATTTTCGCCCCTTTTGCTTCTAACTTTTACCCCTCTGAAAAATTCAATAAAAATTGTGGATGTAACAAATGCACATATAGAAAATGTGGCAACTGCCACAAATTCCCTTATACCTAAAATCAAAAGAAGTATTCCAGTTGCAATACCAAAAATAGCAGGGATCAAAAAGTTCTTTTTTAGATTATTGGGAGATGCCTTACGCCATGATATGAGCGGCCCGACACCCATAAGTAATATTAACACGAGACCAATTGGCACATTCACCTTATTAAAATATGGGGGGCCAACCAGAATTTTATTACCTGTAATAGCTTCCGACAAAATCGGAAATATTGTTCCCAGAAATACGGTAAATGCAGCAGCAAGAAATAAAAGGTTATTAAAAACAAATGCACTTTCTCTTGAAAGAAGAGAATCAAACTTCTCCTTGCTTTCAAACTCTTTTAATCGATATGTAAATATTGAAAATGAAAATAGAAGTATAAATGCAATAAATCCAAGAAATAATGGACCTATATCAGACTGGGCAAATGAATGAACTGAGGATACAATTCCGCTTCTGGTAAGAAAAGTGCCAAAGATTGTGAGAAAAAAAGTAATAATCAATAAAATTATATTCCACTTTTTAAACATCCCCTTTCTTTCCTGGATCATAATTGAGTGAAGAAAAGCTGTGCCGGCAAGCCAAGGCATAAAAGCAGCATTTTCCACTGGGTCCCATGCCCAGTAGCCTCCCCATCCAAGCTCCAGATATGCCCATCTAGCTCCTAAGAGCAAACCAACACTTAGAAATGTCCAGGCAAAAAGTGCCCATTTTCTAGAGTTTCTTATCCAGTTGTCATCCAGTTTTCCACTGATAAGAGCGGCCATTCCAAAAGCAAAAGGTATGGATATTCCAACATAACCTATGTACAAGGTAAGAGGATGTATTGCCATATAGCCGTTTTGCAATATTGGGTTAAGTCCCCTGCCCTCATTTGGAATAAAATCCAGTTTCTCAAAAGGGTTTTCTACATAGGTAATCAAAAATAGAAAAAAAAGTGATATTACAGCCAAGGTGGCATTAACATAAGGTTGAAAATCCCTGTCCTTATTTCTGTTTTGAATTACAACAACAGCTGTAAACCCGGAAAGGATAATAGACCAAAGCAGAAGTGAACCCGCTTGCCCTGCCCAGAGTGAAGAAATCCTGTATATAAGTGGAAGATCTGTGCTTGTATTTAGAGCAACATATTTTATTGAAAAATTAAGTGTTATAAGCTCATAGATTAATGAACCACCGGCGAAAAGAAGCAAAAGAAAAATTGCAATTAAACCATTTTCAGCGCTCTTAACAAAACTTCTGTTTCTTTTTTTTACTCCGATTATCGAAAAAACAAGTGAATAAATAGAGATAAAGAAGGACAGAAGTATTGATATACTTCCAATTTCAGACATTAACCCTTTTCCTTTTTATACTGATAACCATTGGGGTTTTTAAGCTGATCTTCACCCTCATATTTGGTTGGACATTTGGCCAGCAAAAGATCGGCCTTAAAAATATTTTGTTCGTTTAGTGTACCTTCGACAACTGCTTCTACATCATCTGCAAAAATATCAGGCACTATTCCCTGATACTCAACATCTACCACAGCATCGCCATCTGTAATCTTAAACTTCAAAGATCGGTCAATATTATTATCAATTGATCCCGTAACGACTGTTCCTGAAACCCTGACCTTATCATTATAAACTTCTGGGACTTTAGTAATAAGTTCATCAATAGTCAGATAATAAACAAATGTATCTTTTACACCTGCAAATACGAGGTAGGAAATACCTGTTACTACAACCAAAATTGCTATTATTATTTTATATTTACCTTTCATTTTTCCTAATCCTTAACCACTAACTGTTAACCACTAATCCCCAACACCTAAAACCTAATCCCTATTCTTATAAGATTCAATCTCTTTATTAAGAGAATCGGCTCTCAATTTCAAATAGACTACATAAACAGTGATAGAGACCCAAACAATAATATTAGACCATAAAAGATATCCCACTATTTTTCCCCACTGTATTTCAAACTTTCAAGCGTGTCTCTCATTTTGATTATTTTTATCCTTTGCTTTAAAAGTATAATAAATAAAAGTGTAAAGGCTACGAGCGAAACCAAGAGTGTATACAACATTTCAGGAGCAATCCCGCCGCCACCTGGTCCAAAGACCACAGGTGATATTCCCCTCTTTAGCCTGGCAGATATATATACGAGAGGCAGATCAATAAAAGCAATTATAGCAAAGATGGATGAATATTTTGCAGCCCTTTCCCCTTTACCAGCTCCTGATCTCAATAGAAGATAGACTACATACAATACCCATAGTATAAATGTAGTTGTCAGCTGAGGATCCCATGTCCACCAAGTTCCCCAAACGGGTTTTGCCCAAATACTGCCTGTAATTATAGTAAGTGTTATAAAAAGCACACCAATTTCTGCTGCAGAATAGGCAATTATATCCCATTTACGTTTTTCTTTTACGAGATACATAATACTTGCCACAAACACCACAATAAATGCTATTGTTGCAGCCCAAACCGTGCCCATATGAAAGTAGAAAATCCTCTGAATATGCCCCATAACTACCTCAGTGGGAGCATATACGAGGCTTGTGTAGGTAGCGCACAACATCGCTATAAATGTCAGGATAAACAGTATATTTTTCATGATTTATTAAGGATTCAGCTGTCTTCTATTAAATATTCAAATAAAACCGCGCATGCAACCGCAAAGATTATATCGAATGTAACCAGCACCTGCAACGAAGATTTATATTGACTAAAGTCTTTTCCGTCCAGGATTGATGAGCAGATTTTAACTGAAGTTATTATTACTGGAATAATTATCGGAAATGTAAGTACCGGAAGCATAAGCTCTTTCATTTTGGTGTTAAGCGCCATTGATGAAAAAAAAGTGCCTATTGCTATAAAACCAAAAGTGCCAAGCGCCACAACACCTAAAACTGAAAGAAGGTTTGATGAAAAATCCAGATTAAAAAACAAAATAAATACGGGGATTATTATAAGTTCCATTAAGAAAACTAAGACAAAATTTGAAAGAAGCTTTCCTATGTAAATATATGTTTTATCTGCAGGCGTAATTACTAGGCTGAGGAGGGCATCATTTTCCTTTTCAAGTGCAAAAGACCTGCTCAGGCTTAAAAGCCCTGCAAAAATAAAAGTTATCCAGAGCATTGCTGAAATAGCATTTGGAGTTATTTCTGATCTAAACTCAAAAGCAAAATTAAATATAAGAAGTATCAGTATTCCGAAGATTAGCATTATCGGAAAAATCTCTTTGGAACGAATCTCTGTAATAATATCCTTCCAAAATATTGCAGCTATTTTATTCATGATTAATTCTTTAAAACAGAAAAGTAGATTTCCTTAAACTCTTCTTTTCTGTAAATATTTTTTTGATCAAAGACAAGCTTACCTTTATTCAGGATCATAAGCCTGTCGCTCAGCTCCAAGCCTTCATCTATATTGTGGGTTGTCAGAAAAATTGTGTGTCCTTTGCTTTTTAGGTCACTTAAAATGCTTGAGAAACTCTCAATACCTTCCTGATCGAGCCCGTTATACGGTTCATCCAGAAAAAGTATTTTGGGGTTGTTAATCAGTGTTCTGGCAATCGAAAGCCTTTGTTTCATTCCACTTGAAAATGTTTTCACAGGATCACTTCTTCTCTCATACAAACCAATATCCTGAAGCAATTTTCCGCAAATTTCGTCTGGTTTTTTGATAGAGTAAAAAGTTGAAATAAACTTCAGGTTTTCAAACGCGGTAAGATTCTCATAAAGCATGTTTTGATGCGAGACAAAACCAATGATCTTTCTTATCTCATTTCTATTTTTTCCAAGATCATGCCCACTGATAACAACATTACCTTCACTTGGCTTTAATAAGGTCGAGAGTATTTTTAGTAAGGTGGATTTACCTGCTCCATTTGGCCCGAAAAGGGTTATAAAATCGCCTTTTTCAAGCCTTGCATTAAGATCACTGATAGCAGTAAGATAAGAGTAATTTTTTTTTAGGTTACTAATTTCTATTTCAAAACCCATTTATTAACTCAACAATTTTTTGTAGCCGCCAATATCATCGACCCATTCTTTTAGTTCACTCATACCTTCTTCATATGAAGATACTGGTTCATAACCCAGTTGCTCTTTTGCTTTTTGAATACAGTAAGTCCTGCTTCCTGAAAGTGCTGAAACAGCAAATCTTGTAAGGACTGGTGGTTTTGGTGATTTAAAAAGTTTAAATATCATTTCCATAATAAATGCAATCCCGTAACCAACTTTATATGGAATAGTCATTTTGGGTTTCCAGTCAATTCCAATTGCTGAAAGCTCATCCTTCACAAATTCTGTATTATTCAGTTCTTTCCCATCGTTTATGAAGTATATATTTCCAGGTGCATTTTCACTTTCTGCAGCCAGAATTACACCATGAATAAGATTATTTATATTGCAAGGTGAAACTATCTTATTGTTAGTCCCCATATTCACAAGAAATCCTTTGAGTGCAGCCTCTGCAACACGGGGAAGTATAACAGTATCACCTGCTCCCCAAATATTTGATGGCCTTATGGCAACTGTTTCAATATCATCTTTACCATTGTATTCAATTACCATTTTTTCGGCTATAGATTTGGTCTCATTGTAATTGTCATTGTACTTTTCAGGGTAAGGATAATTTTCATCTACATTTTTTAGGTTATGTATCTCAGAAAAAGTGGATTTCCATATAACTGTCGAAGAACTCATGTGTATAAATCTTTTAACCCCATGTTTTATGGATGCATCCAGTAAGGTTTTGGTTGCATCAATATTTTGAGTATAGAAATCTTCTTTTTTCCCCCAATCAGAAACAAGTGCTGCAATATGGAATACATGGTCACACCCACTTGAAAAGTCTTCTAAGGATTCAGGCGAAGAAAGATCACCATAAACTATTTCGACTTTTAGAGATTCCAATTTTGATATATCACTAGTAGTTCTTGCAAGCGCCTTAACTTCAAAACCCTTTTCGACCAGTTTTTCTACAAGTTTTCCACCCACAAATCCCGTTGCACCTGTTACCGCAGCTTTCACAATTACTCCTCTTAAACAATAATTCTCAACATTCTAACTAATATGGAAATTATGTTGAACTGTCATCCCGCACTAGATGCGGGATCCACTATGCTTGCTTATAAATTTGAGTAATTAAAAAGATTTAATTCTGGCAGAAATTAACTTCTTGAGCATAATCTAAAGATATTAGTAATTCCTTAATTCTAGTCACCACTCTGGATTCCAAATCAAGTTTGGAATGACAAGAATTTAAAATATTTAGTCTTTAAAAAACTGCCCGGGGCCGGACTTGAACCGGCACAGTTCTAAGAACCGAGGGATTTTAAGTCCCTTGCGTCTACCAATTCCGCCACCCGGGCTGATATTATTTTTAATTTGGAGGCGGCGCCCGGATTCGAACCGGGGTATAACGGTTTTGCAGACCGTCGCCTTACCACTTGGCTACGCCGCCAGATTTAAGACTTATTAATCTTCCAGAAAAATTTACATATTGCAAAGAATTATCATTAATTTCTATTTGACTTGAATAGAGTTATTTTAATATACTTTTAACTATGAAGTAACAGTTAATAGATTGTTGCTGTCATAAGTCAAACAGATAAGGAAATACTTTTATATTATGTCAATAGAATATGAAAAGCTTGAAAAAGAGATTTTAGCCTTAAGTTCAAAACAAAAGGCAGCACTTGCCATTACGTTGATCGAAGAGCTGGACAATTCCACAGACGAAAATGTAGAAGAACTGTGGATTGAAGAAGCCGAGCGAAGATATCAATCCTATAAAGCCGGTGAATTAGAGGCTGTTGACGGAGAAGAAGCACTAAAAAGAGTGCAAACTCGTCTTAATAGATGATTGGCTTTAGATAGCTCGAAAGAATATTTTACTCTATAAATTTTTGTTTTAATTGGGTTGGTTCTTTAGTTGTTTTATATTTATTTGAATCGATTGAAATAACGTATAAATTTAATGTGTATTAAGTTTTGTGAATATGTGGTGATTAGCAAATATGCCAACTGTACTCAAGATTGGCCCCTATCGATTCTTTTTCTATAGTAATGAAAGAGGGGAACCACCTCATATTCATGTGCAGAGAGAACGTTTTCTTGCTAAATTCTGGTTAAATACTGTTACCTTAGCAGGTTCTAGACGCTTTTCTTCACATGAGCTAAGAACAATACAGAAATATGTTGATGAAAATAGAGAAATATTTCTGGAGGCATGGAATGAACACATTGACAGTTGAAACACATCCCCTGGCACTGAGTATAGAATTTACAAAAGATGATCTCATTGTTTCGTTAGTAGATGGACGAAAAATCACAGTACCACTGATATGGTTTCCGCGTTTATCAGAAGCCACAGAAAGTCAATTAGAAAAATACGAACTTCTCGGTGATGGAGAAGGCATACACTGGCCTGAAATTGATGAAGATATAAGCATTGCCGGATTATTACAGGGTAATCACTAGTATACACTCTAAGATTGAAACATGTTGACATAGCCAAAGCCAGTCGCTCTTCACGAAAGCAAAAAAGAGTTAATGTCGATTTTCCTATATGGATGATTGAATCACTTGATCGTGAAGCTGGAAGGTTAGGTGTAACTCGTCAATCAGTTATCAAAATGGGGCTTGCAGAAAGTTTAAAGAATTCACCATCTGAGAATTGATATAATTCAGGTGCAAGCCAAAATTAATACAAAAAAAGTAACGTCCCCATATTAAGCAATAGTTTGAACAATTTATAAACATTTCTATTTATTATCATAGAATTTGGTATTAATTGATTTAATCTAAAAAATTTATTAAATTTATTTTATCATTCCATCAGAGACTACATAAAATTCTCAAATAATTAAGAATAAAGCTCATGTCAGATAATCTTACCACTGAAGATTATGAAAATATCTGGTTACGTATAAAAGATCGCTTCTTAAGGTATTACATCTTTTGACTTATTTATTGTTTGTTTTATAATGTATATAAAATATTTTAGATAATATAAGAATTAAACATAGGCAATATGACTCAAAAATTCACATGTCCTCATTGCAGCAGGTCTTTAAACCCACCTGATAGACTTCTGGGTCATACTGTCAATTGCCCATCTTGCAAAGAAAAAATCACATTGCCACGAACTGCCATCCAACAGCATTCGAATATGACATCAAATGCAATTAACACTCATCAAAAGTCAAGTGACGGTCTCATAGCTTCAGGGTACTTCTGCAGTTTGATTGCACTTTTACTATTTCCACCTGGCTTTGGTATAGCAGGACTTGCAATCGGAATTATTAACTTGACTAAAGGATCTATAGGCCATGGTATTGCACAGATAGTTTTATCAATAACCTGTGCAGTCTTTGGAATGATAATTGGAGTAGCAACATCGGTTTGATCTACTAGAAATGAACTGAGTTAAATGTATATTGTTTAATATAAATTGAAGATTCGTGATAAACCCATAAAATCAAATCAATGTTTCAGACTTCATGACAGTCACTGCATTTCCAGAAAGAAGAACCGTATCATCTTTAAGTTTTGTATAGACTACTCCTCCTCTTTTTGATGCCTGAAATCCGATCAACTCTTTTTTGCCAAGTCTTTTACTCCAGAATGGAGCTAGGCAACAGTGAGCTGAGCCTGTAACAGGATCTTCATCAATTCCGGAGTTGGGAGCAAAAAACCTTGAAACAAAATCATATTTATCTGATGATGATTTTGCTGAAATTATTAAGCCTCTGCAATCTAATTTTTTTAGATATTCAAAATTTGGAATTACTTTTCTAACAACTTCTTCATTCTCATAAACAGCAAGATAATCCATTCTGTTTTTACCAACAAATATTGGTTGATATCCAATTGCCTTCAATAGTTCTTCAGGACAATCGGCTTCAACAGGTGATTCGATCGGAAAATCCATTTCTATAAGATAATTATTTTTCCTAGCTTTTAATATTCCACTTTTGGTTTCAAATACTGCTTCCTCTTTTATGTCTAGCACTCCAACTTCCCAGAGAATATGAGCTGCGGCCAAAGTGGCATGTCCACATAAACCAGCTTCTTTTATCGGAGTAAACCAACGTAACCTGAAACTGTCATCTTTTTTTAAAACAAATGATGTTTCGGAAAGATTTATTTCAGAAGCGATATTCTGTTTGAGCTCATCTGAAATATCTTTTTCTAAAATAAAAGTTGCTGCGGGGTTGCCAGAAAAAGGTTTATCAGTGAATGAATCTACTATATAAAAGATCATGGTAAGATCAATTTAACTACTTTCAAAATTATATTTCTTATCTTTCAGAGCTCTCACAGCCTTCTGTAATCCTGACAAAGTTAGCGGGAACATTCTGTCATCATAAAAATCTTTCAGCATTAAAATACTTTCTGTCCACTTCCATTCGTCAGGTGGAACAGGGTTAAGCCAGACAGTATATGGATAGTGTTCCTTCAACCGTTCAAGCCATACAAAACCTGCTTCATCATTATTGTGCTCAACACTCCCGTTTTCATACATTAGTTCCCAGGGAGACATTGAACCATCACCTACAATAATGCATTTATAATCGCTATTATATTTGTTTAGAACTTCATATGTAGGAATTTGCTCACGCCACCTTCTTTCATTATTCTTCCAGAGCCTTTCGTAAATACAGTTATGAAAATAATAAAACTCAAGATGTTTAAACTCATATTTTGAGGCTGAAAAAAGCCTTGAACAAAGCTCAATATGATCGTCCATAGAACCGCCAATATCGAGAAACATCAAAACCTTAATATTATTTTTCTTCTCGGCAACAAACTCAAGATCAAGGTATCCGGCATTCTTTGATGTCTTGTCTATGGTTTTATCAAGATCAAGCTCATCTTTAAGCCCTTCCCTTGTTAACGCCCTGAGACGTTTAAGAGCCATCTTCATATTTCTTGTTTGTAGCTCCACAGAATCGTCTAAATCCTTAAAATCCCTTTTATCCCAAACTTTTACAGCACTTCTGTTTCTGCTACCATCCTGACCTATTCTTATTCCTGCAGGGTTAGCTCCATAAGCACCGTATGGGGAAGTGCCAGCTGTGCCAATCCATTTATTACCGCCTTCATGTCTTTTCTTCTGTTCTTCCATAAGCTCTTTGAGTCTGTCCATAAGTTCATCGAGGTTCCCCATTTTCTTGATCATATCTATATCTTCTTTATCAAAGAGGCTTTCATAGTTTTTCATAAGCCAGTTTTCAGGAATTTTCATAAACTCTTCATCATCTATCCGTTCAATACCTTTAAAATAAAGGCCAAATAGGCGGTCGAACCTGTCAAGATTTTGCTCATGTTTTATAAGTGAAGCTCGGCTCAAAAAATAGAAATCATCCACACTGCAATCAATAACATCCTTATCGAGTGCTTCAAGAAGTGTTAAATACTCTTTAATCGTTACGGGAATACCGTCGTTTTTAAGTAGAAGAAAAAAATCGAGAAACATATATTTTTAACCTTTTTTACTGATATTTAAGAAAAAACTTAGTTTAACTTTCTTTTAAACCGGCCTCTTAGACGGCTAAGTATTTCATAGTCTTGTTCACTTTTAAGTAAAGCTCCTGTATACGGAGGATCCTCTTCTGTAATGTCCAGATCATCAAGCTCAGTGGCTGTGATCTTGCCAACAACCAATAGTTTGATCCAGTCAATTAATTCACTAGTAGAAGGTCTTTTCTTAAGCCCGTCAATTTCCCTTATTTCATAAAAAACACTCAGGGCCTTGTTCATAAGTTTTTCTTCAAGATCAGGGTAATGAACATGAACAATGTCTTTTAATGTCTCACGATCGGGGAACGAAATATAATGAAAGAAACACCTTCTCAGAAATGCATCAGGGAGTTCTTTTTCATTATTGGAAGTAATTATAATAATAGGTCTTTTCTTAGCAGTTATAGTTTTTTGAAGTTCATAGCAGTAAAACTCCATTTTATCCAGCTCCAAAAGAAGGTCATTTGGAAACTCTATATCTGCCTTATCTATTTCATCAATTAAAAGAACAACCTGTTTTTTAGATTCAAAGGCCTCCCACAATTTACCTTTATTTATGTAGTTGGAAATATCATTGACCCTGTCGTCCCCAAGCTGTGAATCACGAAGCCTTGCAACTGCGTCATATTCATAAAGACCTTGCTGGGCTGTAGTTGATGATTTGATATGCCAGGTGACAATATCTTTTTTTAATGCCTTTGCCACTTCAAAAGCAAGCATAGTCTTCCCTGTTCCTGGCTCTCCTTTAATTAAAAGTGGCCTTTCAAGTGAAACAGATGCATTTACTGCAAGCGTAAGATCACCAGTTGTAATATAATCGTTAGTACCTTCAAATTTCATTGAAAAAACTCCTTAAGATTAATTGGTAATTAATGGATAAAAATCTCTAAAGCATATTTATAAACTTAATAGCTAAAATACAATTAGATTTTTATGATTATTATAAAGGATGGGTATAAAAACAGAAAATCAAAACCTGAACCTGTTGCCCCTTGATATCTCTTTTCCGTCTTCATCAAAAACAATAAAATATGGAACACTTTTAATTTTATACTGATCTTTAATCGGAGAATCCTTCTCTGATATATCTATTTTACGAAGAGCAAAATTATCTGATTTATTAACCATTTCTTCGGCTTCAGGGCCCACTTTTTTACATGAACCACACCAATCGGCGTAGAAATAAAAGGCAGTTGTGGCGCCACTCACCAAATGCCTGTTTATATTAACCCTCTCGCCATTACTTATAGTCTTTATCTTCCTGAAATTATTAACAAAACTGGTACCTTCACTAAACTTATACTTTTCTTGATTTGCTTTATAATCTACACCAAACTGCTTATTGGAAATTACTTCCGACCCTTCAATATTTACGCACTCGTGGGTTTGGTAAACAGTTTTACCATTTGAATCTATACACTTATACATCTTGGCATGTGATTCAACTGGAAAAATCAACAGAAAAAGCAAAGGGAACAAGTATTTCATAGAGATAATTATAAAACTAATTATCAAAAACTACAGTTTTATTATTATAAACAAGCACATCCATACTAAGATGGGCCCTTACTGCCCTGGAGAGCACAATCTTTTCAAGGTCCCTTCCCTTTCTTACAAGATCATCAACTGAATCATTATGGCTGACCCTTACAATATCTTGTTGAATAATTGGGCCTGCATCCAATTCAGCAGTCACATAGTGGCTTGTGGCACCAATTATCTTCACACCCCTTTCAAAAGCGGAGTGATAGGGTTTCGCACCAGCAAATGCAGGAAGAAAAGAGTGATGGATATTAATAATTTTATTAGGATAATTTGAAACAAAACTATCTGTAAGTATCTGCATATATCTTGCTAAGACAACAAAATCTATATTATGATTTTCCAATAATTCCAATTGTTTAGCTTCAATACTTAATTTATCTTTTTTAACATTTGGAAAAACATAGTAGTCAATACCAAAAGCCTTTGCTATATGCTGAAGATCAGGATGATTGCTGACTATTAGAGGAATTTCAACATTCCATTCAGAAGACTGTGTCCTGGCTAATATATCGTATAGACAGTGCGGGATTTTTGATACGAATACAGCCATACGGAGTTTTTCATCTGAAAACTTGATCTTCCAGTTCATATCAAACTTATCGGCTATTTCTGTTTTAAACTTTTCCTGGAGATCACCATTTTTTATCTGAAAATTCTCAAGGCTCCACTCAACTCTCATAAAGAAAAGCTTACTGTCATTATCCACATGTTGATCAAGATCAATTATATTTCCGCCATTATTAAAAATAAATTCACTCACAGCAGCCACAATTCCCTGTTTATCTGGACAATGTGCTAGTAATATTACAGATTCTTTGTCGGGCATAAGTTAATCCTTAGGTTTAGAAAGTTAATTTAACTTACTGATTTAATTAGAATTTTCAAGTATACAACTTAAGACCAAGGCTCTTTGTAATAATAAACAAAGTTTGCAACTTTAGGCCTTTCTGTCCATCCCATCTTTTTGTAAAAACCTCTTTTATATGATGGTTTTTCCTTACCGTTAGTAAGCATTAATCTATAAACATCTCTTTGTTTCCCCTCTTCCATTACTGCCTCTATAAGCATTGTGCCAGCACCCATCCCACTTGCTGATGGACTCACAAACACATCCGAGACATAGCCTTCGTAACTTCCAAGCATAACAAAGGGAACCCAGTGCACATTAGTAAAACCCAATGCATTATCATTCTCATCAACTGCTACATAAATAGTATGTCCATCAGAATCAGAGATAGATCTGTCAATTAGTTCTTTTATCGGTTTGGAAACATGTTCTAGAGGCATTGAATTTCTTTTTTCAGACCACCCTATTTCCCTTAAAATCTCTGCCATTGCGTCAGCATCTTTAGATTTTGCTTTTCTTATTTTTAACATATTACTCATTTGTTTTTTAAACTCTCCAATAATCTTCCGAGGCTTCCAACAGTGTTTTCTGAAGATAAAAGCTCTGGAAGTTTTTTATCCATATCTTCCGAATAATTATCAATTCTACTTAATACCTGTTTTCTAAGAGCTATCTTAGAAAAACTGTAAGCAGCAATCTGTGATTTATTATACTGTTTTGCATAATCAACGGCTGCATTCACAATTTCATCTTTATCAGATAGTTGATGAAAAAAGCCAAGTTTCAGAGCATCTTCAATCTCATATAAAAGGCCATTTAATAAAACCCTCTCAGCCACTCTGAATCCCAGTGTGTAAGTTAATATTTCAGCAATCACACTTGGAACTGGGAAGCCAATTGTAACCTCATTTAATCCAAACCTGGCTGTGGAATTGGTTGCTATTCTGTGATCGCAGCAAAGTGCCAGAACAAGCCCGCCTGCAATAGCATGTTCGTTAGTTGCTGCAATGAGTGGCCTATCAAAACTAAAGACCCTTATCAGTGAATTCTTAAAATGTTCATACCAGGTTTTAATCTTGCTTAAATCACCTTCCTTAAATAATGGGTAGCTTTGGGTTATATCAAGCCCAGCTGAAAACACATCGCCCGAAGATGTTAAGACTACCGGGTTTTCTTTATAATCATTTTCCACAATATCGAATGCATCATTAAGGTCGTGCAAAAAAAGGTTGTTTATTAGGTTCATCTTGTTTGAATTCATATAAATGACCACAACATCATCAATCAAATCTATTTTCCAGCTCATTATTGATACCTCATTAGCTTATAATTTGAGTTTATCTTCAATATATCTTTTTATCACAACTGCCTGGTTTTGCTCGGTATTTTTTGCGGAATAAATAAGTGTAATTACCTCATTATCAGTATCGGCGATAAGACTTTCAAATAAAGGGCTTTTATCATCAAGTTCTTTAAAATATTTTTTTTGAAACTCATCCCATTTTTGAGATTCATGTCCAAACCATTTTCTGAGTTCTGAGCTGGGAGCAATCTCTTTAGCCCAAACATCGCACTTCAAGTCTTCTTTCTTAATTCCACGCGGCCAAAGCCTGTCGACGAGTATTCTATATCCATCTTCCTTTGAATAATCATCATAAGCCCTTTTAATATTAATTTTCATTTCAAAGCTTATTTTTTCTTTGCCCAGGAATCCCTAAGACTCACTGTTCTATTAAAAACAGGTTTTTGGCTTGTAGAATTTTTTGAATCCAGAATAAAGTACCCCAATCTTTCAAACTGATGGTTAACTCCATCTTTTGCATCTTTGAGAGAAGGTTCTAGCTGACAATTACTCAATATTTCTAGTGAGTTAGGATTAATATATTGAGTAAATTCTATATCTTTATCACCTTCTGGATTTTCCACTGAAAACAGCCTGTCATAAAGCCTTACTTCTGCATTAAGAGCATGCTTAGCGGAAACCCAGTGAATTGTGCCTCTCACTTTTCTTCCGTCTGGAGAATCACCACCTTTCGTCTCAGGATCATAAGTGCAGTGAATTTCACTTATTTCTCCATTATCATCTTTAACAAAGTCTGTGCACTTAATAAAATAAGCGTATCTGAGGCGGACTTCATTTCCCGGAAAAAGCCTGAAATATTTTTTAGGAGGGTCTTCCATAAAATCATCCCTCTCAATATATAATTCTTTAGAAAATGGCACTTTCCTGGTTCCACAAGACTCATCCTCCGGATTATTAATTGCTTCAAGTTCTTCGGATTTATCTTCAGGGTAATTTGTAATCACAACTTTCACAGGATTTAGTACACCCAATACCCTCAATGCTTTTTTATTGAGGTCCTCTCTAATACTATGTTCAAGAAGGGAAAGCTCGATCACACCTTCCTGCTTTGTTACACCAATCTTGTCACAAAAATTTCTTATTGATTCCGGTGTATATCCCCTTCTTCTGAAACCAGAGATTGTAGGCATACGCGGATCATCCCAGCCATTAACATAATTTTCTTTTACAAGCTGCATAAGTTTTCTTTTACTCAAAACTGTGTAGCTAAGGTTTAGCCTTGAAAACTCAATCTGCTGTGGGTGGTGAATACCAAGATTTTCAATAAACCAGTCGTAAAGTGGCCTGTGATCCTCAAATTCAAGCGTGCAAAGCGAATGTGTTACTCCCTCTATTGAATCACTCTGGCCATGTGCCCAGTCATACATTGGATAGATATTCCATTTATCATCAGTCCTGTGATGCTTCTCTTTTAATACCCTGTACATAACCGGGTCGCGCATATTTATATTACCGGAACTCATATTTATCTTTGCCCTTAATACGCACTCACCTTCGTCGAACTCTCCATTTTTCATCTTCTCAATGAGTTCAAGGTTTTCATCAACTGATCTGTCTCTATAAGGACTTTCCTTTCCAGGCTCACTTAAAGTACCGCGATACTCCCTTATCTCCTCCATACTGAGGCTGTCGACATAAGCCTTACCGTTACATATCAGTTTTAGTGCAAATTCATAAAGCTGATCAAAATAATCTGATGCATAGTAGAGCCTCTCTTCCCAGTCAAACCCAAGCCACTTCACATCTTTTTTTATTGATTCAACATATTCACTTTCTTCTTTTGCAGGGTTTGTATCATCAAAGCGTAGGTTACATTTGCCATCGAACTCATTTGCCACACCAAAGTTAAGGCATATTGATTTAGCATGACCAATATGTAAATAACCATTGGGTTCAGGCGGAAAGCGGGTAATGAGTTTTCCACCGTATTTATTGCTTTCAATGTCTTCAATTATCCTGGTTCTAATGAAATCTAGTGTGGTTTTTTCTTCACTCTGACTCAACTTTTTCTGTCCTTAACAAAAATTTAATTGACTATTATATAGCTTAAATGAAATAATAATAGAAACTAGTATTCACTCTGGAGGAATAATATGCTTAAAGAATTTAAGGAATTTGCCATGAAGGGGAACATGCTTGATATGGCAGTGGGAATTATTATTGGTGCAGCTTTCGGGACAATAGTTAAATCACTTGTAGCTGATGTGATTATGCCTCCGATCGGTCTTGCACTTGGAAATGTGGACTTTTCAGACTTATTTATTTTGCTTAAAGAAGGTGCAACTGTTGCCGCTCCTTATGCCACTTTGGAAGCTGCATCAGAAGCAGGGGCCGTCACACTTAATTACGGAGCATTTATAAATAATGTAATAAGCTTTATTATTGTTGCTTTTGCAGTATTTATGCTTGTTAAGAATTTCAACAAACTTAAGAAACAGGAAGAAGAAGCCCCTGCAGCTCCACCGGAAGATAT
>JAJCZR010000038.1 GCA_029262295.1 Deltaproteobacteria bacterium
TTTGATATTTCATTTTCAGTGCAGAACCCGTCCACTGATACTATTGCTGTAGATCTTGAAAACAAACCGGTTTTAGATGACTCCGGTGAGCTTCATTTCAGGCCTGCAGGGCACGGAGCTTTGATCAAAAATTTAAACAATCTTGATTATGAGTATGTCTTTATAAAAAATATTGATAATGTGACTGTTGAAAGTTTACTTGGGGACACAATAAGATATAAAAAAGCGCTTGGTGGAGTACTTTTATCTTTACAGAAAAAAATATTCAGGTTTCTGAGAAATATAGCAGAGACGAATATTGATGAAATAATATATTTTTGTGAGAATGAGCTTTTTATAAATTTCCCAAAAAAGATTAAAAGCTCAAGTTTTGAAACCAAAAAAGAATTTGTAACGGAAATACTTAACAGGCCCATCAGGGTTGTGGGTGTTGTAAAAAATGAAGGTGAACCAGGTGGTGGTCCCTTTTGGATTGAAGGTGTTGATGGAAGTAAATCAACTCAGATTGTTGAATCAGCCCAAGTCGAAATGAGTTCAGAAGATCAGGGCAAAATTTGGGAAAGTTCCACTCATTTTAATCCAGTTGATATTTTTTGTGGGCTTTACGATTTTGAAGGAAACAAGTTTGATTTGCTTAAATTCGTAGATTATGAAGCCGGAATTATTACAAAGAAGTCACTTGAAGGAAAAGATATAAAAGCACTTGAACTTCCCGGGCTCTGGAATGGTTCAATGGCAAATTGGATAACCCTTTTCGTTGAAGTGCCATTAACCACTTTCAATCCTGTGAAAACAGTATTTGATCTTTTAAGAGATGAACATCAAACGGTTTAATAATAAGAAACATGTCTCAGAATAATAAAAATATATATTCATTAATTATTGCAGGTGGTTCCGGTACAAGGCTCTGGCCTATCTCCAGGCAACTTTATCCGAAGCAGTTTACAAGCCTTACTTGTGAAGATTCCCTTATTCAATCAACTATAAAAAGAGTCTCCAAAATTACTAATGATGAAAACATATACGTTGTCTTGGGGGAAGATCATAAATTTGATATTGAGAGGCATTTAAAACAAATTTCTTTAAATGACAAAGTGGAAATAGTTACTGAACCATGCGGAAAGAATACAGCTCCTGCAATACTTTTAGGAACACTCAAAATATTAAATAAGAATAAAGATGCGGTTATTTTTGTTTTTCCTGCGGATCATATAATTAAGGATGACGAAAAGTTTATTGAGTGTGCAGAAAGATCAATTGGCCTTGCGTCTGAAGGTTATATAGTAACTTTTGGGATCAAACCTGATAAACCAAATACAGGATATGGATATATTGAAGGCGGGAGTGATGTTGAATTTAACTCATTAAGAATAAAAAGTTTTGTAGAAAAACCTGATACAAAAAGGGCAATTAAGTATTTAGAATCCGGCAATTTTTTCTGGAACAGTGGAATGTTTGTATTTAAGGGTTCTACAATAGTCGAAGAGTTTAAAAAAAATGCACCTGATATTTTTGAAACTATCACTAAATCTCTTGAGTTAGGGGAAAAAGTAAATGCTTCGGAATATGAAACGCTTCCCAAAATATCTTTTGATTATGCGATTATGGAGAAGACAGAAAAAGGTGTGGTGTTGCCATCAGATTTTTTCTGGAGCGATATCGGCTCATGGCAGTCGCTTTATGAATTCTTACCTAAAGATAAGGATGGCAATGTGCTTGAAGGGGATATTGCAATAAATAATAGTTCTAACTGTCTGGTAAAGGGTGGTAAGCGATTTATTGCTGCAAATGGGCTTGATAATCTTGCAATTATTGACACGGAAGATGCATTATTTATATCAGATCTTAATAAGACACAGGATGTTAAACATTTTGTGGATGATTTGAAGCTTCAAAACAGACCGGAATCTGAGTATCACAATATAGTTTACAGGCCTTGGGGTTATTATGTGGATATAGACAAAGGCGTGGGCTTTCGCGTGAAAAAAATTAATGTTCTACCACATAAAAGGTTGTCACTTCAAAGGCACGAACATCGAAGTGAAAACTGGGTTGTCGTTGAAGGTGTTGCAACTGTAAAAAATGGAGATGAAATTTTTGATCTTTCTGTTAATGAATCCACGTATATACCCATGGGCAATATTCACCGTCTTGAAAACAAGACGGATAAACCACTCCAGTTAATTGAAGTGCAGTTTGGGGCATATCTTAATGAAGATGATATTGAAAGGTTTGAAGACGATTTTGACAGGATAAAGTAATTTTTTGTCTTATAATTATAAAAGGGAATTGATTTATAAATTATTAAGGAGATGGGAATGATTAACGGACTTATATTACTTTTTCTTGCATATCTTAATCCAAATGTCGAACTGCAAACAACTTTAATTGATACTGTATACCTCAACTCTGAGAATATTGAAGAAGTTGAGATTATTAATGATAAGAGTGACCTGCAAAGAATAAAAAAGATGTTTGGAAATGATGTTGAACTTCCTAAATCATATTTTGTTGATGAAACATTGATAATAAAAAAACTTGATAATGGAGATGATCCAACATCATTTTCTATAATAAGAGCTTCAAAAAACAAGGAAGGAAATTATGAAATTTTTTATTCAATAGAAAATAATGATGAGAAAAAATTTATAGAAAATGAAAAAATGTCAAAGTTACCTCATGTAGTAGTTAAGTTGAAGCCTGTTGCTAATAAAAAAGCTAAAATAAAATTCGTAAAAATAGATCAAGTGGCTCCAGTATTTGTTAATCAATCTGTAAATATTTCACCTTCTCCTTATAGTAATGTTCAGTCCCAACCGAATGAAGTTATTTTTCGTGATTTCTTTCCACTTGATAGGGGTAATCGCTGGACATATATTTACACTGATAATGATTCAAAAAAAGAAGTAACTTCAAATATAGTATCTTTCACAAAAGGGTGGTCTATCTTTGATAACTTTTTTGGAAAACCGGGGCTTGCCTTTCAAATTGATAATAACGGTAAATTGATGACATCTTCAAAGGATGGAATAAGGTCTTTTTATAACGACTCTGTTAATTTAGAGCAGACTTCAGATAAATTTTCTGTAGAAGCCGGGACATTTAGTAATGTTTTAGTTGTTTCTATTCCTAAGAACAATGAGTTTTGGTTTAGGGATATATATGCAAGAAATGTCGGCCTCATATACCATGAACATCACTCACCCAAAGGCAGCTTTGTATATGAGCTCCAAAATGCTTTTGTGAGAGGAAAAGCTATCCCTCAATAATGTTTTGATTTCCCCTTTTTTTGATGTAAATTAGTTTTCTCTTTATACAGGAGAGATGGCCGAGTGGTCGAAGGCGCTCGATTGCTAATCGAGTAAGGGGCTAACCCCCCTTCGAGGGTTCGAATCCCTCTCTCTCCGAATTAAAAAAAGAAGGGATGAGAAGCCTGTCCTGAGTTTAACCGAAGGGAATCCCTCTCTCTCCGCACTTAAAAATCCTTAGTGTACTGACAATATTTTTAAATTCTTTAGAGTCATCTGTAATCTGAGTTAAAATGTATCCTATGAAATTATATATAACTTTAATATTAATATTTGCCCCTTTTATTGCTAATGCTCAACCCTCAGAATTAAAAGAATTGGATATAAATCTGAGCAACTATGAATACCCATATCCGGTAAATTCCTTTGAACTAAAAGTTCAAAAAGAAAATCTGAGAATGGCTTATATGGATGTAAAGCCAAAAAACTATAATGATCAAAACGTTGTTCTACTTCATGGTAAAAATTTTAATGGAGCATATTGGGAAACTACAATAAAAGAATTAACAAAGAACGGCTACCGTGTAATTGTGCCGGATCAAGTTGGTTTTGGTAAGTCTTCAAAACCTGACAATTTTCAATATTCTTTCCATCAACTTGCAAAAAATACAAAACAACTGTTAGACAATCTTGACATAAAAAATGCAACTATCCTTGGGCATTCGATGGGCGGAATGTTGGCTACCAGGTTTGCACTTATGTATCCAGATATTACGGAAAGACTGGTTTTGGTAAATCCAATTGGTTTGGAAGACTGGAAGTTGAAAGTTCCCTATAAATCGATTGATTGGTGGTATCAATTAGAACTCAAAAAAAATTACAATTCCATAAAAGAGTATCAGTTAAAAAACTACTATGATGGAAAGTGGAAAAAAGAGTATGAACAGTGGGTAAAACTTTTAGCAGGTTGGACATTGTCTCCTGATTATAAGAAATTGGCATGGAATGCTGCTCTAACCTACGATATGATTTTTACTCAACCTGTCGTTTATGAGTTTGATAAAGTAAAAAGTCCTACACTTTTAATTATTGGCACAAGAGATAGAACAGCTCTTGGCAAGCCTCTTGTGAGTGAGGATATAAGAAAAACAATGGGGATTTATGAGATTCTCGGCAAAGAGACTCAAAATAAGATTCCCAACGCAAAACTGGTTGAATTAAAAGACGTTGGGCATCTTCCCCATATAGAAGCTTTTGATAAATTTATCCCGCATTTACTGAAATTTTTAAAATAAATTTTAGTCCATTCTTTCACTATAGTCCCATGAGTAAAATCATTCGGGATCTATATAAATTGCAATTTCAGCTTCAGATTTGTTTAGAAGTCAGTTGATAAGCTCTTGTTTATCTTTATTAAGAAGTATCATTTTTGTTTCAAATCAAATCCTCATTATACTTGGAAATGTTATTAGATACTTTTGAATTGCGCTATAGATTATTATTAGGAAAAAAGATTGAATAA
Organism: Deltaproteobacteria bacterium; assembly: GCA_029262295.1. Lineage (GTDB taxonomy): Bacteria > Desulfobacterota_D > UBA1144 > Nemesobacterales > Nemesobacteraceae > JAJCZR01. The sequence continues at coordinate 4,771 of JAJCZR010000038.1, forward strand.
AGGTTGGTGTAAATTATGAATATTTTAACAGTTTTTTTATCTGGAATTATAGCAACTGGTGTTATGTGCGGCTTTCTTGAGTTGATTACAAAATCTAAAATTGCCAATGCAGATATGATAAGAGCTGTTGGAAGCTTATTTACAAGAGAGTATAAAAACTCTTTATATCCGGGATTGTTTGTTCAGTTCAGTTTTGGAATTTTGTTTAGTTTTATATATTTTGCAGTATTTAGTTTTTTTGTTCCTTCATCTTTAATCCTTGGCCTCACAACCGGTTTTGTGATGGGATTTTTTCATGGAATGGTTGTGAGCATGGCACTTGTTATTGCTGTGGCAGAACATCATCCTTTAGAAAGATTTAGGGAATCAGGATTTTCTATAGCAGCAGCTCACGTGGGTGGCCATATATTTTATGGCCTTACTCTTGGTACTATTTATGGAATATCAGGTGTAAAACTTATATCTAACGGTGTTACCTAAAGTTATGAAAATATTAGTTACAGGAGCAACAGGTTTTATTGGTTTAGAAGTTGCAAAATTACTTTCTCATGAAAATTTGAAGCCCCGCCTACTTGTGAGAAGACCTGAAAGAAGTGCACTCCTCTCAAGGCTTGACGTAGAAATAGTTCAAGGTGATTTAAATAGTTACAAGAGTCTGGTGAGAGTAACAAAAGGAGTTGATACGGTAATACATCTTGCAGCGAGGGCTACTTTCGAAAGCTACAATAAATTAAAAAAAACAAATATTGACGGATCTGTTGATCTTATGAGAGCATGTGTTGAAAATGGGGTTAAAAACTTTATTTTCTCAAGCAGTATGCTTGTTTACAATAATTCTGATTCATTTATAGACCTTGATACACCACCTGATCCCGTCGTAGATTACGGGTTTGCAAAAATTGAGACTGAAGAAAAATTAATAGAACTTTCAGAAAAAAAAGATATTAATTTTTTGTCTATACGTTTGCCACATATCTATGGACCACAGGATCTTCTATTTGGACAATTGAGAAAAGGCTTTTTCCTATTACCAAATGATGGCACAAACTTCTTCTCGCATTTACACGTGGAAGATGTTGCGCGCTTAATTGTAAAAGCAGCTGAAATGAAAATTGCAGGTATTTATCCGGTTTCTGATGATAGCCCAAGAACATGGAATGAATTTTTTTACATCTTAGATGAATACTATCCCGCCTTTAAATTAATTAAAATTCCTAAGAATTTTGCACTTTTTTCAATGAGATTATTAAAACCATTGAACATGATCATGAAGAAACCTAATCTTTATACAATTGATACCATTAAAGGATTCAGTCTGAATCTTAAAGTTAAACCAAGGTTGTTGTGGGATAAACTTGGAATAGAACCAAATTATAAGACTATTGATGATGGAATACCCGCCACACTTGATGGATTTGTAGCTTACAGGTGGAAGCACCCTATCTATGATTAATACTCTTAAATTATTGAAAGGAATTTATCATGACTAAGAATAATAAAAGAATACTTTTAACTGGAGCCACAGGATATGTTGGAGGAAGGCTATTACCACTTCTTGAAAAAACTGATTACAAAATACGATGTATTGCAAGAAAGCCCGATTACCTAAAATCACGAGTTTCTTCTGAAACAGAAGTTGTAGAGGGTGATTTATTAGATCCTACGACACTTGAAGGTGCATTTAAAGGTGTTGATATGGCTTTCTATCTTGTACATCTCATGGCTGCTAAAGATTCTTTTGAAGATAAAGAAAAAAGAGCAGCACAAAATTTCGCAGACGCAGCTAAAAAAGCAGGTGTCAAAAGAATTGTTTATCTCGGTGGATTAGGCAATCCCGATGAAGATCTTTCCCCTCATTTACGAAGTAGGCACAAAACAGGAGAGATACTAAGAGAGTGTGGAGTGCAGGTAATTGAGTTTCGATCTTCTGTTGTGATAGGATCCGGCAGTCTTTCATTTGAAATGATTAGATCGTTAGTTGAAAAACTTCCTATAATGACCACCCCAACTTGGGTTTATGTAAAAACCCAGCCAATTTCTATCACCGACTTATTAAATTTTTTGATTAAAGCCGTTGATCTTGAATTAAAAGAAAGCAAGATATTTGAAATTGGTGGTAAAAATGTAGTTTCCTACGGCGATCTGATGCAAGAATATGCTAAACAAAGAGGTTTGAAACGCTACATAATACCAGTTCCTATACTAACTCCCCGTATTTCCAGTCTGTGGCTGGGGTTAGTTACTCCGGTATATGCTATAGTTGGAAAAAGACTAATTGATAGTCTTAAATCACCAACAATTGTTAAGGATTATTCTTATAAAGAGTATTTTGATATAGAACCAACAAGTGTGAGTGAATCAATTGCCAAAGCTCTTGATCAAGAGGAAAAAGAATTCTATGGAAACAGATGGTCTGATTCCCTTGCATCCGGAGATACTTACAAAACGTGGGGTGGAGCCACTTTCGGTACGAGAATAGTTGATTCAAGAAAAGTTGATGTTTTGGTAAACGCAAAAAAAGCTTTTGCTCCTATAAGGAAAATTGGCGGCAAAAACGGATGGTATTATACAAACTGGCTCTGGAAGATCAGGGCTTATATTGATCTTCTTGTTGGTGGTGTTGGTATTAGAAGGGCAAGGAGGCATCCTGAAGAGCTAAAAGTTGGAGATGTCTTGGATTGGTGGAGAGTAGAGGAATATGTTGAGGATGAATATCTAAGGCTCATAGCTGAAATGAAAGTTCCGGGGAGAGCATGGCTTGAATTTAATGTTGAAAGTAAAGATGGAAAATCCGTAATTCATCAAACCGCCACATTTGATCCGCTTGGTCTATCAGGCCGTTTATACTGGTATGTCCTTTATCCTATTCATGCAATGATTTTCAGTGGCATGCTAAAAGAAATTGCCAGAAGAGCTGAATCCTAATAAAAATCTTAAAATAAATTTAGCCACTTTTTATATACAATCTTGCTTGAATTAATACCTTTTTAATTCAGAATGTTTTATCCTCAAATAATAATCCTCCGAAACAAAAGTCATCCAAAAAATAGTTGTCAATTTTTCGGTAGCCAAACTAATTTTTCTGGTTAATAATAGAATTATGGGAAACGATCTGAGTTTTGAAGATAAATATGATGTAATAGGTAAAAAGAGCAATTTGTATGAAGGTGTGTTTATTACGGCTGTTAAAACAACCGGAATTTTTTGCCGCCCTTCATGCCGGGCGAGAAAGCCGAAACCCAACAATGTGCTTTTCTTTGATACAGCAAAGCAAGCTATTCAGCATGGATTCAGACCATGTAAAATATGTAAGCCTATGGAGAAAATGGATGAAACCCCTGGCTATATTAAGTCTTTAATAGACGAACTTCAAAAAGACCCATTTTTGAGAATCAACGATATTGATTTGAGAAAAAGGGGCATCGATCCAAATAAAATCAGGCGATGGTTTAAAAAACATCACAACATTACTTTTCATTCTTATCAGCGAATGCTGCGGATCAATAACGCTTTCAAAGATATTAAAAGCGGTGAGACAATTACAAATTCGGCCTTTAATAATGGTTATAGTTCACTAAGCGGTTTTAATGATAGTTACCGTTCTATATTTGGAGGTTCCGCTTCCGAAAGTAAACACAAAACTGCAATCAATATAGTACGTTTTACAACTCCGCTAGGCCCCATGTTTGCCGGCGCTACGGAAAGGGGTTTATGTCTTTTGGAGTTTACTGACAGAAAGATGCTTGAAACAGAATTAAAGGATTTATGCAAGAGGCTTAATGCAGTAATACTGCCCGGGAAAAATACCCATCTGGATCAGGCTGAATCTGAATTGACAGAGTATTTTGATGGGAAAAGGCGGCAATTTACAGTTGCACTGGATGCTCCGGGAACTGCTTTTCAAAAAGAAGTTTGGAATAAGTTGCTTGAAATACCTTACGGCGAAACCTACTCATATAAAAAGCAGGCTATGAAAATAGGAAACCCGAAAGCAGTCAGAGCTGTTGCTTCTGCAAACGGGCATAACCGAATCAGTATTATAATTCCCTGTCATAGAGTTATTGGTGCCGATGGAAGCCTTACTGGTTATGGCGGAGGCCTTCATAGAAAGAAATGGCTTCTTGATTTTGAGAAGTCTAATGTTTAATACTAACAATCTCAATAAAGTGTTTTTTAGAGCAAGTTAATTTTGTCGATAAAGATATTAATCAACTAAATGTCTTAAGGAAAAAACATGAAAGGTTAGGTCAGAATGTAGAGATAGTTCTTATTAGCTTTATTACTCTGAAAACTGATTGACGCTGTATAAAAAATTTATTAAAGTCTGTTTTATATTATTATATTGATGAATATTAGAAAATACCTCCGTATATTTTATAGTTAAGTTTCATTGAGTATAGACTAATGACATGTAAATCTCTTTCTGAATTAAAGAATATTGGTAAAACAGTTGCTGCTAGGCTACATGAGATTGGCATTAAGGACGAGGCAGAGCTAAGAAAGCTAGGAGCAGTTAAAGCCTATAAATTGTTATATGAAAAAGATCCCCAGAAACGTCTTCCAGTTTGTTATTACCTATATTCCTTAGAAGGGGCACTTCGTAATACACATTGGGATGCCCTTTCTGAGAAACAAAAAACTAAGTTAAGGCTTGCCGCAGGACTACTCAAATAAATTGGAAAAACATAACAACCGGATGCAGTCGGCCGTTTTTTCACTACACCTCCGGCTAGGCTCCAAAATGACGGCTGATGGCGAGTACTAGGTAATATGAAACTAATGAGCTTCTTCATCATTTTTCCACTTGGGGCGCTGCTGATTGCGGCTGTATTTGCATATGTGTCTGCTAAGAGACGAAAATTATTACCTGCAATTGTAGCTGTACTTTGGTTTGTGTATGGCGTATATGAGTTCTTAATGTACGCTCGCATTCTTTGTACCGGAGAGTGTAACATTAGAGTTGATCTGTTGTTTATCTATCCGCTGCTCCTGGTTATAACAATTATCGGCATTTTCAGCTCAGTTCGAGGCCGGCAATAATCAGCAGTCTTAAAATCTGCTTGAGACGGGTGAGCCAATCAGGTTTAGTGATTAAATAAAGTTATGAAAGGAGAATAAAATGGCTAAGTATGTTGATGGATTTGTATTGCCGGTTCCAAAGAAAAATATTGATGCTTATCGAAAGATGGCACGTAAAGCCGGTAAGGTCTGGAAAGATCATGGTGCTCTTGAATTTATTGAATGTGTGGCAGATGATGTGAAGCCGGGCAAACACACATCATTTCCACAGAGTGTGAAGTTGAAACCAGACGAGACAGTAATTTTTTCTTATATTGTATATAAATCACGCGCGCAAAGAGACAAAATAAATAAAAAAGTTATGGAAGATCCTCGACTGAAAGAAATGATGGATCCCAAATCCATGCCTTTCGATGGTAAACGTATGTTCTGGGTCGGATTTAAGTCAATAGTAGAACTTTAGTGATACAATAATCATAGAATTGACATTATATAAAGAATTTATTAGATTCTGTTTTGTATGATATCGCTGATCACACTGAAGTTTTTATAAAAACCAAGGTCTAAGTATCTCAAGATAGAAAAAAGCAAGGAGATAAATAATGCGTGTAAGCGATATACCTGAAATTGCCCATTTGAGTTTGCAGGAGAAACCCCTGTTGGTGGAGGATTTGTGGGACAGTATTGTCTCGGATGCAAAATGCTTACCCGTTCCTCAAAGCCATACAGAAGAACTTAATCGCTGACTGAAAAGCTATGAGGCAAACCCAAGCGATTTGCTATCCCTTGACGAGCTGAAAGGAAAGATTGAGAAAAGGAATTGATTTAAGAGTAAATATAAAAAATTTTCTTGCCAAATACTTGGTACAATTGTACAATTAACATGTGAAGATTGTTGCTGATACAAATATTTTTTTAGCTGTTGCACTAGAAGAAGGTAGTAAAGAGTGGATTGTAGAGATTACAGACGGATACGATATTTATGCCCCTGAAATATTGTTTTATGAAATAGGGAACGCTATATCCGCAATGGTAAAAAGAAATCAAGTTAAAACTAAAGAGGTTGAATCTGTTTATAGTGTAACTCAAAAAGTTCCTGTTAGCCTTGTAAAGGTTGATATTTCAAAGGCATTATCAATTGCTGTTCAGCATAATATATATGCTTACGATGCTTATTTTCTTCAAGTTGCTAAGATGTTATCAAGTCCATTAATAACTTTGGATGAGCGTTTAAAATTGGTAGCTAAGAATATGAAAATAGAAATAAAGGAGTAAAAAATGAGAGTTTATACCTATTCAGAAGCAAGGCAGAATTTATCTAAACTCTTAAATCAAGCCAAAACAGAGGAAGTTGTAATAAAAAGACGTGACGGAACAACATTTTCTGTAAAAGCTAAAAAATCA
>JAJCZR010000039.1 GCA_029262295.1 Deltaproteobacteria bacterium
ACTGTTGTTTATTGAGTCTTATTAATTCAAAAGATCTGGACAATAATTTCCAATATACATTAACATTAATTGATAACAACAGCTTTTTTGAAAAATTTACATTACCAAAAATTAAAGCCAATATCACATTTTTTGAAATAGGTCATAGTCCACCCGACCTTATTGTCCAAAAATCATCCTTCCTTATCTGATACATACATCTTAATTTCCATATGCCCAAGTCTTTATTCCTAAAAAGACTTAAATGGCATTTCCATATTTCAAACACAAATAAAAGAACCTTAAAATCATGGTTTTAATATGATCTTAGGGGGAGGAAATTTAGATGAAGTTATTTATTTTTACATTACTGTTTGTTGTTATGATTGGTTTAACAACATTTGCAAAAGAAGAAACCAAGCTTGAGGATCTCGTACAGGAAACCCTTTCCAATAATCCTGAAATTAAGGCTGCCAGGTCAAGATGGGAAGCATCAACAAAACGTCCTTCGCAGGAAGGTTCCCTACCTAATCCGGTGATTGGAGGCAGATTCAAGAATGTTGGCTTTACAGATATTACCCAGGGCAATGATCCAAGAACCGATATTCAGGTTTTTGTAAATCAGGAAATACCTTTTCCGGGAAAGCTGTCATCAAAAACAAAGATTGCAGAAGAACAGGCTGATGCGCAAAGATGGATGTCTGATGCTGCTACATACAAAGTAATTGCAGATCTTAAAGAAGCTTACTACAAGTGGTTTCTGATTAACAAATCACTTGAAATAACCGCTGAAAATAAACAGCTCCTTCAGGATTTTGTAAAAGTTGCCGAGGTGAAATATGAAGTTGGAAGTGGTATTCAACAGGATGTTCTAAAGGCTCAGGTAGAACTTTCCACATTCATTGAAAGAATCGAACTTTTAAAAAAGAAAGAAGAAATAATTAAAACAAGAATAAAAACTATTCTAAATAGATCCCCTGGTTCTGATATAGGCAATCCGGTTGAAGATCTGAAAATTGCAGAATTGGAATATTCTCAAAACCAGATAAAAGAAATCATTCATGAAAGATCCCCTGAGCTAAATGCAAGAAATGAATTAATTGACAGCTCCGTGGAAGCGCTGAATCTTGCAAAAAAACAGTACATGCCCGATTTTATAGTCAATGGCACTTATTTTAACCGTGACGGGGGAAGTGGAAATCTGGATGACCTTTGGGAAGTGGGAGTTGGATTGAGGTTGCCGCTTTATTTCTGGAGAAAGGAAAAATTCGGAGTTGAAGAAGCTGCCATAAAGCTGAGTGAAAATAAACAGAATTATGAAATCTCAAAGAACAATCTTTACTTCAGGGCTGATGATTATTACTTTTCAGCGAAGACTGCACAAAATCTGATCGATCTTTACAAAAGCGGAATAATCCCTCAATCAAGACTTTCACTTGAATCCGCTATTTCCTCATATCAAGTTGGGGATGTGGATTTTCTCACTCTCCTTAACAATCTCGTAACCCTTTTTAATTTTGAGATTGAATACTACAGACATATCTCAGATTATCAGATAGCTGTTGCGAGACTTGAAGAGATACTGAGTTTGCAGGTTACAGGTAGTTCGATAAACGAGACTGAAATTAATAATACCTTTGAGAGTGATGATCAGGAGATTAACAATGAATAAAAAGAAAACACATTTTAAAATTCTATCAGTAGCCATTTTGCTTTTATTAACGGGATTCGGTCTTTATAAATACGGTTACAAAATTCCTGTTTTAAAAGAAATACCGATTTTTGCCACAGGGCATGATCATCAACTGAGGCCGGTTTTAGGTGAAGAAGGTGAGATAGATTACTGGACATGCGGGATGCACCCTTCTGTAAGACTGCAGGAACCCGGCCAGTGCCCGATTTGTAATATGCAGCTGGTACCTGTTGAAAAAATGGATAAAAGCTCCGGGGAAATGATGAAAGATAACGGTACTGATGAGATGAAAATGAAAGGTTCATCCGATGAGGAAATGGATGAAATGCAAAACATGCAGGGGATGGATCACAGCATGCATGGAATGGCTGGTATGAATAAACCAAAAAGTGGTAGTACAAGTTCTACTTTTACAGTTAGCCCCGAAAGGCAGCAGAGAATTGGTGTAAAAACTGAAGAAATTAAAGTAAGACCAATGACAAAAAAAATTAGAACTGTCGGCATGGTGGAGCTTGATGAAACAAAGATTGAGCATATTCATACAAAATTCAGCGGCTGGATCGACAAGGTTTTTGTTGATTATACATTTCAGCACGTAAAAAAGGGTGATCCTCTCTTTTCGATATACAGCCCCGAACTCGTTTCCACGCAGGAAGAATATCTGCTTGCTCTGCGATCAAATAAAATTCTTTCAGAGAATAAGTTTTCAGAGATAAGGGAAGGTGCCAGTTCCCTGGTGAATGCAAGCAGAAGAAGATTAAAATTATGGGATATTTCAGAAGGTCAGATAAGGGAACTGGAAAAGACAGGGAAGGTTAAAACCAGCCTTGTGATTTACTCTCTCGTAACAGGCCATGTGACGTACAAAAATGCTTTTGACAATATGTATGTTGAACCCAACACCAGAATCTACACAATTGCAGATCACACAACCGCATGGGTAAATGCAGATATTTATGAAAGTGATATATCTCTGGTTAAAGAAGGTCAGAAAGCTACTATTACCGTTGAATCCATTCCTGGTGAAGTAATTGAAGGAAAAGTTGCTTTCATATGGCCTCATTTGATGGCAAAAACAAGAACCACAAAGGCAAGAATTATATTTCCAAACCCAGACTTAAAGCTTCTCCCGGAGATGTATGCAAATGTGAATATTGATATTCCTCTTAAGACAACTCTTACTGTCCCCGATAGTGCAGTCCTACAAACAGGAAAGCAAAATATTGTATTTGTGGATAGAGGTAATGGCAATATGGAGATTCGAAAAGTTGAGTTGGGTCATGAAGCTGAAGGTTACTTTGAAGTCCTGCGTGGATTAAACGAAGGTGACAGAGTGGTTTCAAGGGCCAACTTTCTTATTGATGCCGAGAGTAAAATTCAGTCAGCTGTGGCATCTTGGAATGACAGCTCTGATAAAGACACAATGACTATGGACAAAATGGAAATGAAAGATCAACAGAAAATGAAATCTGAAATGAATATGGATTCAATAGATGAAATGGGAAGGGAAATGAAATTTGAGAAAACAATGAAAATGGATAAAGAACCTGAGCCCGTTATGGATATGCAAAAAAATCAGGAAAGGAAAGATAAAACGAATACTATGCAGAATATGAAAAATGATAATGAAAAATAATTTTAAATATTCTTCCTTGATGGGAGGGAATTAACTTGAGATTTACATTAAACATTTCTTTCCTGTTATTCCAAATCAAGTTTGGAATGACAAACTTTTTTTCTCTAAGCTAATGGCAATAGAAGACTTCAATTTAATTAAAAAGGATAAACAATATGATTGAAAAAATTATTGGATACTCGGCAAGAAATAAATTTCTTACAATTACCTTTGTTCTATTTGTGGTTGCATGGGGTTTCTGGTCGATGAAAAATACCCCTATTGATGCCATACCCGATCTCTCTGACACTCAGGTAATAGTTTTTACCGACTGGCAGGGAAGAAGCCCCGATCTTGTGGAAGACCAAATTACCTATCCTATCATTTCAACAATGATCGCCGCCCCCGAAGTTAAGTTTGTAAGAGGGCAATCATTTTTCGGGCTTTCCTTTGTTTATATTATCTTTGAAGACGGCACTGATATTTACTGGGCAAGGAGCCGTGTGCTTGAGTATCTGAACGAAGTATCAGGTCAAATTCCCGAAGGTGTTAATCCAACTCTGGGCCCGGATGCAACTGGCGTGGGATGGGTCTTTCAATATGCACTTGTAGATGAATCTGGCAAAAATGATCTGGCCGATCTCCGATCTTTTCAGGACTGGTATTTACGATATTGGCTCGAAGGAGTGCCGGGAGTTGCTGAAGTGGCAAGTGTGGGAGGGTTTGTAAAGCAGTATCAGGTAGAGCTTGATCCAAACAAGCTTCTTGCCTTCAATATACCTGTAAATAAAGTGGTTGAAGCAATTAGAAGGAGTAACAATGATGTTGGAGGAAGGGTGGTGGAATTTGCTTCAACAGAATATTTTGTGCGTGGGAGGGGATATATTGAATCAGTGGAAGATATTGAAACCATCCCAGTAACAACAGATGGGCAGGGAACCCCTGTTTATATAAGTGATCTGGGTAATGTCGAGCTTGGCCCGGATATAAGAAGGGGGCTCTCCGAGCTTGACGGTAAAGGTGAGACCGTGGGTGGCATTGTTGTTATGCGTTATGGTGAAAATGCAGTTGATGTTATAGAAAATGTAAAACAAAAGCTTGAAGATATAAAACCTTCCCTTCCGGAAGGAGTAAAAATAGTTACCACATACGATCGCTCCGGGCTTATAGAGAGCGCCATTGATACACTTAAAAGCACGCTTACTGAAGAAATGATAATTGTAAGCATTGTCATTATTTTATTTCTTCTTCACCTCAGAAGTGCGATTATTCCCATACTTACACTTCCATTCGGGGTGCTTATAGCCTTTATCCCGATGCACTATATGGGGCTTTCTGCAAACATAATGTCTCTTGGCGGGATTGCAATTGCTATCGGGGCTATGGTGGATGCCTCTGTAGTTCTGATAGAGAATGTGCATAAAAAGCTTGAAAAATGGAAGGCAGGAGGTGAGAGGGAAAACAGGCTGGACATTGTTATAGACGGGATGAAAGAGGTCGGAAAACCAATTTTCTTTTCTCTTTTAGTTATAACTGTCTCCTTTCTCCCAATTTTTACACTTGAAGCCCAAGAAGGAAGGCTGTTTAAACCACTTGCATATACAAAAACATTTTCAATGTTTTTTGCAGCGCTTCTTGCCATAACGATTACCCCGGCTCTGATTGTTCTTTTTGTAAAAGGTAATATCAAACCGGAAGAAAAAAATCCTATAAGCCGCTTTCTGATACGTATTTACAACCCAGTAGTAAATTTTGTGTTACGTTTCAAAAAAAGCGTGCTCGTTGTAGCAGCTATTGTTATTTTGATCACAATAATTCCTTTTCAAAGACTGGGCTCGGAATTTATGCCTCCGCTTAATGAAGGAACAATTCTTTATATGCCTACTGCAGTGCCCGGAATGACAATTACGGAAGCATCAAAAGTGCTTCAGGCTCAGGATGAATTGCTGATGCAGTTTCCGGAAGTTGAACGAGTGTTTGGAAAAATAGGGCGTGCCAAAACCTCCACTGATCCTGCACCTCTAAGCATGGTGGAGACTGTGATAACCCTAAAGCCAAAGGATCAGTGGCGTAAGGGTATGACATGGGACAAACTTATCGCAGAGATGAACAAAAATGTGAAATTCCCCGGTATGGCAAACATTTTCTGGATGCCTATACAAACAAGAACAGAAATGCTTTCAACCGGATTTAGAAGCAACCTTGGAATCAAGGTATTCGGACCTGATCTAAAAATTATAGAAAAAATCGGAGTTGACATTGAACGTGTACTTACAGATGTCTCTGGCACAAGAAGTGTATTCGCGGAGAGAGTTACAGGCGGATACTTCCTTGATTTTGATATTAACAGGAAGAAGGCTGCAAGATATGGACTTACTGTAGGAGATGTGAATGACATTATTGAAACAGCAATTGGTGGTAAAAATGTTTCACAAACTATTGAGGGGCAGGAAAGGTATCCGATAAATGTAAGGTATCAAAGAGAGTTCCGGTCGGATATTAATCAACTGAAAAAAGTGTTGGTTCCAACCCCTACTGGAGCGCAGGTGCCGATATCACTTCTTGCAGATATTCATTTTACAACTGGTCCTCCCCAGATCAGAAATGAAGATGGTCAGAAAGTGGGATATGTGTTTGTGGATGTTGACGGAAAGGATTACGAGGGCTATGTGAATAAGACTCAGGATATAGTAAGAGAGAATGTTGAGCTTCCCCCCGGATATTACGTTGAATGGGCAGGGCAGTATAAATATCTTCAGCGAGTAAAACAAAAGCTTAAATATATTGTACCGCTTACAATATTCATCATATTCCTTCTGCTCTTTATTAACTTTAATTCAATAGCCGAATCGCTAATTGTACTTTTTTCTGTCCCATTTTCACTCGTTGGAAGTATATGGCTTCTTTATTTGCTGGGATATAACACAAGCGTAGCGGTCTGGGTAGGGATTATTGCCCTTGCAGGTCTTGCCGCTGAGACCGGGGTTATCATGATTATATATCTGGATGAAGCATATAACGAACGCGTAAAAGAAGGAAGAATGAAAAGCTGGGAAGATTTGAAAGAAGCGATTACTTATGGAGCAGTGCAGAGGGTTAGGCCAAAAATGATGACTGTTACAACTACTATATGTGGACTTCTGCCCTTAATGTGGAGCACTGGTACCGGCGCAGACGCAATGAAAAGAATAGCAGCTCCAATGGTCGGAGGTCTTGTCACTTCAACCGTTCTTACCTTGATAATAATTCCGGTGATATATGCACTTTGGAAGGGAAGAGACTTAAAAAAAATTAACCAGGAGGCATTGTAATGAGTTTTATAAAATCAATAGCTGTCTTAATAATAATACTTTTTGTTGTTGCAATAGCAGGCATTTACTCGGGTTTTTATAATGTTGCTGCAACAGTACCACATACCGGAATTACCGAATGGGTTTTGGAGACCACTTTAGAAAGATCCGTAGAAGTGAGGGCAAAGAAAATTGAAGTTCCGGATATCAATAATGAAGCTACAATATCAAAAGGAGCCAGAAGTTACGGAGAGATGTGCGCATCATGTCATGGTGAACCGGGAAACTCTCCTTCATATATAGCTGAAGGTTTATATCCTAAACCACCTAACTTTGGAAAGAACTTTAGAAACCCTAATCCTGCCGAGATTTTCTGGATCACAAAAAACGGAATAAAAGATACCGGGATGCCTGCATTCGGGCCGACTCATGAAGATGAAGATTTATGGGAAGTGGTTGCATTTATGAATAAGCTTCCTGATATGTCTGAAGTTGAATATAAAAAGTTAAAAACTGAAGCAAGAAGTATGGGCAGTGGTGATGGCCATGGTCACGATCATGGAGATGGCGATCATTCCGAAAAAGAAGATGATAACCATCACAACGAAGAGAAGAAGAAAGTTGATAAGCAAGATGAAGATGTACATATTCACAAAGATGGAAAGGAACATGTTCATTAGATCTAAATCGGAGAATTAGAAAAATATGAAATACACATGCCCGATGCATCCAGAAATACAGGAAGAGAAAAAGGGAGATTGTCCGAAATGTGGCATGGCTCTAGAAAAAAACTCTCAGGATATTAATAAAAAATCAAAATATACATGTCCGATGCATCCAGAAATTGTGAGGGATGAGCCAGGCGACTGTCCAATCTGCGGTATGGCTTTGGAGAAACAGAATGAAACTGGGGATGAAGATGAAAACAAAGAATTAAAAGATATGAGCCGCAGATTTTGGGTAAGTGTGATTCTGACTCTTCCAGTTGTATTAATTGCAATGAGTAAGCACATACCGCTCGATTTCTTTAAAAAGTTCCATTCTTTTGAATATCTTCAATATATTGAACTCATCTTAACTACTCCTGTAGTACTTTGGTGTGGTTATCCCTTTTTTATCAAAGGTTATAGATCGTTCATAAACAAAAGTCTAAATATGTTTACACTCATAGCACTTGGCGTTGGTGTTGCTTATATCTATAGTTTAGTAGCCGCTCT
>JAJCZR010000040.1 GCA_029262295.1 Deltaproteobacteria bacterium
TACTGAAAGCATCCCTGATGAAAATGCAATAAGTAAGGAAACAAGTGAATTGATTGAGCAGGCAATGAGCGAGCTTGATCCAAAGTATAGAGATGTTTTTACCCTTCGTGATGTTGAAGGGCTTTCAAATCAGGAAGTTGCCGAGATAATGGATCTTAGTGTCGCAGCAGTTAAATCGAGAATACTAAGGGCAAGAAACTTTATGAAAGATAAGCTGGAAGTGCACCTTCTAAACTGAAGAGTATTCACGGATACCTGATAATAAAATATTTAGTGGCTATTTATTTAGTTACAAGCTCCTTTAGTTCACCATTAAAGTGCATTTCCGTGCATATATCGCAGCCACCTATAAACTTTCCATCTACATAGAGCTGGGGAATTGTCGGCCATTCAGAAAATTTCTTAATTCCTTCTCTGATGTCCTGATCCTCGAGCACATCTACAGTTGCATAATCAACTCCGTAAGAGCTAAGGATTTTTACAACTTGAGCAGAAAAACCACACATTGGCTGCTCTTTTGATCCTTTCATGTAAAGAACTACATTGTTATTATCTATCTGAGACTGTATTTTTTCTTTTGCCGCATCTGACATTTTATTACTCCTTGTTATTTAAGTTTTCCCATTGCTCAACCGTAAGGGTCTTCATCGATAAAGCATGAATATCTTCTCTCATCGAGTCTCCAAGTGCACCATATACAAGCTTATGACGATCAATTAGCATTTTGCCCGTAAACTCATCCGATACAATTATTGCTTCGAAGTGTGAGCCGTCACCCACCACTTTCACAAAAGAAGTGGAGAGGCCATTTTCAATCATCTTTTTAATATTTTCAGGATCCATAGGGATTATATTATATATTCTAAAAGATGCCTTTCAAGCGGTATCCTTTTCCTCAAAATAGTTTTGTATATATTCTCTCAAAGTTTTATAATTCTTTTTAGATGATGAAAAAAATAATATTATTCACATTAATTTTTCTGGCAATTATTTTGTTCTTTAAACTTACTGAAAAGTATGAAGAACAAGCAAAAAAGCAGACGGAGCAATCCCTCTCTGTGCCACAAATCAAAAGAGTTATGAAAGATGTAAAAGGTTTGAAAGAAACTAGTAAGGAAAACGTGAAGAAATACAACGACTCTTCAGGTAGTGAATGACTTGTAAAAAACCAGTTGGCAATTTATTATCTTTTTTGAATTTTTGAGAGTACCGGAGAAAAAATATGAATGTAAGAAACATTATGACATCACCAGTTATTACTGCCCATGAAGATGACACTTTAAGAGAAGTTGCAATAAAAATGCTTAACCATAAGATAGGCGGATTGCCCGTGATTAATGATGAAGGTGAGATGACAGGCTTTTTATCTGAAACTGATTTTGTGGCCAAGAAACACAAAATCCCGTTTTCAAGAAACCATGCACCAAAACTTTTTGGAATGTGGTTAAATAAAGACGATGTGGAAGAAATGTATGAAGAGGCAAAAGTAATTCAAATTAAAGAAGTAATGTCTAAAAATGTTGTTTATGTTTCACCTGAAGATTCAATTGAGGATTTAATAAACAAGATTATGGATTGTAACTTTCATAGATTGCCAGTTGTGGAAGATAATAAACCGATAGGCATGATCTCGAGAAGGGACTTACTTAAACTTCTAATAAAAAAATAGTTTTTTCCTAAACATATATAAATGGGAAAATTTGGGGTTACAGAGGCAAAAGAAAAAGCTCTTTTCCAAAAGATGAAAGAGCTTGGTATTTCCGAGCAGGATTTTGAAGAGAATTTTATAAGATCAGGTGGGCCTGGTGGGCAAAATGTAAATAAGGTGGCCACCTGCGTACAGCTGAAACACTTGCCTACAGGAATAATAGTCAAAATACAAAAAGACAGATCTCAGGGAGTTAACAGGTTCCTTGCAAGAAGAGAGCTTATTGAAAAGATTGAAGGCAGTATCATGGGGAAACAAACAAAAGAGCAGTTGAAAATCGAAAAGATAAAAAAGCAGAAGAAAAGAAGAAAAAGAAAAACATCCTCTAAACTCGGATCTGAAAATTAAAATGAAAAAACACTTTAGTTTACTAATAATATTATTTTTACTTTCATGTGCAGGTCTAGGGGAAGGTCTTATTCAGGCTCCTGAGTTAAAGATCACAGATACAGCTTTATCAGGCATTTCAATATTCAAACAGGATATAAATTTAAAAATGAATATAAAAAATCCAAACCCTTTTTCACTGCCAATCAGGGGTTTTAGTTATAAACTTGATCTAAATGGTGTGGAGTTTACAAGTGGATTTAATGAAACTGCACTCAATATCCCTTCAGTTGGTGAAACCGAAACAACTTTAAGGATCACAGGTGATCTTCTTTCCTTTATAAGGAAGTTTAATTTGGGTGATGCAAAACAACTCAATTACAGTTTGTCAGGTGATATTGCCATACTTAGCAGTTCCCTCAGATTTCCCTACAGGCAGACCGGGGAGCTGGGCTTAGGGAAGTTGTTTTAAATTAGTATTGCCATGTTTGACATTATAATGTCAAACGTTATAGTCTTCTGTACATACAAGATAATGTCTTAAGGAAGGATGGATCTTAATGTATAAAAAAATTTACAGTTTCTGGAACAAGGAAACTGAAGATATTCTTAATGGATATGCTAATCCAAAGTACAATTATGAGTTGAATAAAAAAGCAAATCATAAACTTGTGAGATTGAATAACTCACCATCTATTAAAGCGGTTGGAAGCATTAGAGGAAACAGGTTGGAAAAGAAAACCGGAAAAATAAAAGGGCTTTCTGGATATCCAAATAAATTTTACACGATTTGGGTTGATGCTCAGTTTAGAATCATTTTTACTTATAAAAAAGGTTGTTTTTATGATGTAGTTTTTTGGGATTACCATTAGATAGTTTGGGAGAGCCTAAGTAATTTCAATGTTTTTGTCAGCATATTAAGGAGGAATATGATGGGAGCTACAGAAAAGAGGAGGAGGATAGAACCACTGCATGTGGGGTTTGTCTTAAAAGAGATTTTGCATGATTATGAAATTACACAAAGTGCATTAGCAAAACATTTAAACATTGATTATGTAAAGATTAATGAGATTTGTAATGAAAAAAGGAATTTATCTACTGATATGGCTATGAAGCTCGGGAAAGCATTTGAAGCACTTGATCTAACATACAGCTTTTGGATGGGAATACAAAAAGATTATGAACAGAATTTAGAACTTTATAAAAATTCCGAAGTCTATGAAAAGATTGAGCCGATTGTAGTAAGTGGGTGATTAGTAAGTTGAGCTTTAGTTTAAAGAGCTTTCACAAGCGGAAGCTCATTCCAATTTGTTGTGTATCTTTTTGACATTAGAGCCCTCGGGGCTTTTGTATCTTTAAAGCCAGAAGAGGCAAATCGGACGGTATTTGTTCCCCAGCTACCATTTATATTATCTACAGCTTTCATAAGGTCTGAGTTTTTTTTGTGATTAATACCGGGAGTGAGAAGGTTGAGTTGATGTTCATTTTCTGGCACAAGCCCACTAAGTGCTAT
>JAJCZR010000041.1 GCA_029262295.1 Deltaproteobacteria bacterium
GCAACTTCCTGATTTGAAAGCCCTTCAACATCACGAAGGGTAAAAACATCTCTATACTTTGGATCAAGCTCGCTCATTGCCTGCTCAATCAATTCACTTGTTTCCTTACTTATTGCATTTTCATCAGGGATGCTTTCAGTATCTTTCATATACACATCTTTAAGGTTTCCTGATTCATCAAAACTTGTAATATCTTCAAGATGAAGTTCATTGCTTCCCACTTTACTTGATGTCCTAATATACATATAACTCGCATTAGAGGCCACCCTGAAAAGCCATGTTGTAAATTTTGATTCGTGCCTGAAGTTTTTAAGCTTTTGAAAAAGTATTATGAAAACATTTTGAAGAACATCTTCTGCCGCATTATGGTCTCGGGTAATTCTGTAGGCAGTCCTGTAAATCTTTTCTCCATGCCTGTTTACAAGTTCATTGAAAGCTTCTTCATCGGTCTTATCAATAAAAAACCTGATTAGGTCTTCATCTTTTAAGCATTGATATTGATCTATATCAATCTTCAAAGCAGAAATATCTGCAGTGGATGCAACCAACTCTGAAATTTCCTTACAATCTACTGTTTTTTCTTCTATCATAACTTTTTACCTCGTAAAATCATGCAGCTTTAACCTGATCATCTTTATAAATTAATATACGTTTGGTAACGCATCCAAGATTTTTGATAATTTCAACGTTATTGAATGTTTTACCAATCAAAAAAGTCCCTTCTATATAAGCCACTATACTTTTTGCTGTTGCTTTTAAATCGACATTACCTGGGATTTCATTATTATTTTTTGCATCCGAAAGGATTTCTTCAAAAAATTCCACCCACTTGCTTAAAATCTCCTGCACCTTTATTCTTATGCTCTCGTCAAGAGTACTCATCTCAAGAGCAAGGTTACCAATCGGACAACCTATCACACACCCTTTGCAACTCTTGGAATCCTTGAAATGCTTATAAAATCCATCGAATAGCAAATTCAATTTTTCTTCCAGCGGGCAATCTTTACTTTTTATTGGATCTAAAATACCGGTTTTAAAATCACTCCACACAACATCAAGCGACTCAATTATAAGATCCTGTTTTGAATCGAAGAAGTGATAAAAACTTCCCTTTTTAACCCCTGCGTGATCGCAAAGTTGCTGGACCCCTACAGAGCTAAAGCTCTTTTGTGTTATAAGCTCTATTGAACTTCTTATTAATTTTTCTTTTGATTCGCTTACTCTACCCATAACTATTATTTCCTATTAGTTGACCAGTCGGTAAACAAAGTAACTTTGATTATAGATAATGTCAAGTAAATATTCATTTGAATTATTAAACTTTATAATGGTTATAATTATTTTTGAGAATAAACATGAAAATTATTAAAGCAACATTTACAACTCTTTTCTTCACATGTTTTGCTTTGGCATCAACAGTTTTATCTCAGGAAGATGAGAAAACTAATATCTCTGTTGAAGAACTGAGGGAAAAGATATTTATCTTAAGCTTTAATAATAACAATTCGATACTCTTCACCGGAAGTGATGCAAATATTATATTTACCAAAAACTACAACACCTTTTCACCAAAAGTTCTCGAAAAAACAAAAGAGATAAATGATAAACCTTTAAAATTTATTGTTTTCTCACATATAGATAATGAAAATTTGGATTATAAAAACCTCAATAATGTTATAAACACATCAATTTTGTTTCAGGAAAATGCACTAAAAAGACTTTCTGAACAAACCAAAACCGGATTTACATATATTACTTTTAATAGCAACCTCACTTTAAAGTTTGGTGAAGAGGAGATAAATCTAGTCTACTACCCTTTTGCCTATAGCGATGCGGATACAGTTGTATATTTTAAAAATTCCAATCTTTTATATACTGGAAATATTTTTTATCCCGCAAGTTTCCCATTAATTAATGTTGAGGCTGGGGGAACAGTAAAAGGATATCTTGATGCAGTTAACAGACTTGTAAAAATCTCGGATAAAAAAACAGTCTTGATTCCTGGCACTGGAACTTTATCAAATAAAAAAAGACTTAAAGAATATCAAAAGATGTTTAAAAACAGCAAAAACAGGATAGAGCTTATGATTAATGCTGATAAAGACCTAAGGGATGTTCTTAACGAAAAACCCCTTGAGGATTTTAGCGAAAAATGGGATAGTGAATCTGTAAATTCACAGGATTTTACAAAAAATCTTTATGAAGCACTTTCAAACTAAAAGACAGTTTGAAAATACATATACATTGATTAATTTAAAACCATGATAGATAAAAAACTTTTGGATATTATTGTTTGCCCTGAAACTAAAAAATCACTTAAGCTCGCTGATAAATCTTTGATCGACAAAATAAATAAATTAATAGAAACAGGAAACATTAAAAACAGGGCGAAAAAGACTATTGAGGTAAAAATAGATAATGGCCTTGTAACCATTGAAAAAAGCGATTGCTTATATCCAATAAGAGAAGAAATTCCAATTCTTCTTACTGAAGAATCAATATCGCTTAATCAAATTAAGTAACTCAGTCATTTTTAGAACTCAATTTTTTTTCATCAAGGGTAAGAAAAGAAAGAACTGCTGCAATAAAAGCAAATATGGAACATATAAGCATCACAATCCTAAAGCTACTTAGAAATGAAAGCTTAACAGATTCTAATATTTGCTTTGCCGTTTGTTTATCCACGCTTTCAGGAAGCTTTAGACCACCGAGTTTCACTCTTTCATTCTCAACAATAGCTTCAATTTCAGGAGTAAGTTTTATACCTTCAAGATAAGAATCAAAATGAAAGTTAAAAACATTAACCACCACAACACCAAAGGCAGCTATAGCAAAAAGCCCTGCGATTCTTCCCACTGAATTATTAATGCCAGAGACAAGTCCCGAGTGAACTTTACTTATAGATCCAAACAAAACTGAGACCAAAGGAGGCACCGTTATACCAAAACCTATTCCAATTAAAATTATTGGAAGCAAAAAATCTTTTGAGTATGTTGAGTTGATATCAAGCGATGCTAATAAGAAATAAGCGACACCAATCGTTACGTAGCCAATAAATAAAAGAACTTTTATTCCTGTTTTATTTACTATAAACCCACTAAGGGGAGAAAAAATAAAAAGGGCAACTAAAATTGGGAGAAATGAAATGGCAACCTTATCAGCTGTATAGCCAAATACCTGAATAAAACAAAATGGGATGAAAAAGAACATAGTGTTCCAGGTTGCCCAAAAAAGAAAAGAAATGATGTTTGCATTTCGAAAGTTGCTCGACCTGAATAGATTTAATGGAAGTATTGGGTTATCGATTCTGGACTCATGATAAATAAAACCCACAATGCATAAAATACCCACGGGAATTGCAGTAAGAACTATAGGGTTGGTAAAGCCATAATCAGATGATTCAATTAAACCGAATATGATTAATCCAAAACCGGCTGAAATCAAAATTGAGCCAAGTATATCGAGTTTTTTTGAATTTAGATGTTTATCCTCTTTTATTTTAAAAATCAGAACTGACAAAACTGCAATGGAAACAGGAATATTCAGGAAAAAAACAAGTCTCCATGATAAATTTTCAGCCAACCATCCGCCAACAATAGGCCCTATTGCAGCTGTTAGCGCTGTAAGTGCCGACCATATCCCCAGGGCTTTTCCCCTTGTTTTATCATCAAAAGATATATTTATCATGGCAAGGCTTCCAGGAACAAGAAGTGCTCCACCCACTCCCTGAAACATCCTTGAATAAATAAGATATTGAATATCCTGCGCAAGGCCGCTTAGAATTGAAGCAAATGAGAAGACAATCACGCCAATTATAAAGATCTTTCTTCTTCCGTATTTGTCTCCAAGGGCACCAGAAAAAAGAATGAACGATGAAATGAAAAGAGCATATCCTTCCATTATCCACTGAACCTGGGTAATGGAGGCATTGAGTTCTCTTTGAAAGACAGGAAGCAGCACATTTACAGCAGTACTATC
The DNA here is from genome assembly GCA_029262295.1 of Deltaproteobacteria bacterium. GTDB lineage: Bacteria > Desulfobacterota_D > UBA1144 > Nemesobacterales > Nemesobacteraceae > JAJCZR01. The sequence continues at coordinate 3,979 of JAJCZR010000041.1, forward strand.
TATAAAAGCAATTCCTGAACCTAAAATAGCTGCAATTAAAACCCAAAGCCCACTTCGAAGATCTGTATACAAATGCACGCGTGCTTCATTATCATTAAGCTGGTTCATAAATAACTACTACACTTTGATTAATAGATTTGATTTAACGGATATCCGACAAAAAGAATCAGATTAGTATATCTATTTTTACTGGTTTAATCATTAAAGAAGTGTTGGCTTTATTACTTTTGTAACAAAATCTTTATCATTTTGGAAATTATACTTTTTATATACAATTACTTCTGTTAACACTATTTTGAGAAACCAAATATACTATTTATAAAACAATGCTCAATACTGAAATAGATTTTAGAGAAATAACTAATCTTGATAATTTTTCGGGAACAGTGCCGGTTTTTCCCT
>JAJCZR010000042.1 GCA_029262295.1 Deltaproteobacteria bacterium
TCTTTGGCAAATGATTCAAAAAGAGCGGAGATTACAGCCTGCTCTATTTCGGCACCAGTGTGGCCATCTGTATTTTTTGCAAGTGAACTAATATCAAATTTGGATGGATCTTTTCCGCGATGTTTAAGATGTATTTCAAATATCTCTCTTCTTTCATTAAAGTTTGGGAGCGTAACAAAGAATATTTCATCAAATCTTCCCTTCCTCAAAATCTCAGGAGGAAGAAGATCAATCTGGTTTGCAGTGGCAGATATGAACACAGGAGCTTCTTTCTCCTGCATCCAGGTCAAAAAATAACCAAATATTCTTGATACAGGACTATCGGCAGTCTTTTCTCCGCTTCTTGCTAGACCAGCCTCAATCTCATCGATCCAAAGTACGCAGGGAGCTACTGCCTCAACAGTCTTGATTGCTTTTCTGAATGATTGTTCGGGTGTTCCGGAAGATCCACTATACACCTGATTAAGATCAAGTCTTAAAAGTGGCAAATTCCACTTATGTGCAATTGCCTTACAGCAAAGGCTCTTTCCACAGCCGCTTATCCCCATAACCAAAAGACCTTTAGGACGATCAAGTCCAAACTGCTCAGCCTTATGTGAAAACGCAAGCGACCTTACATCAAGCCATTCTTTAAGGTTTTCAAGACCGCCAACCCCATCAATATCTACTCTTTCAGTAACATAATCTAGAGTTCCTGATTTCCTGACTATTTGTGCTTTTTCTTCCAGTATTTCTTCAAAACTCTTTTCGTCGAGCTTTTCTTTATCAATTAACACTCGTTTAAGGGCGAGCTCCATCTCAGAAATTCCAAGGCCAAGTAAACCATTTACAAGCTGAGTTTGGATTTCATCGGTAACAAAGCTTTTCAGATGAGAAAAATGCTGTTCTTCCAAAACTGAATTTAAAGCAAAAAGTGCTTCATCAGCATCGGGAAGATCAATATCTATAATAGTTATTTCTTTTTCAAGGTTTCTGGGAATTGAAAGATTTGATGATAATAAAAAGATTGATTTGTTTTGTTGACTCTTTAAAGTCCTGTAAATATCTTTCAATTTTCTTGAAACGTTAGGATCCTCTATGAAGTGCTCTACATCTTTAAAAATAAAAAACCCTTGATCGGATGTTCTGGAAACTTTATCCAAAGCAGAGGTTAAATCTTTAGTGTCTTCAACTACAGAGTTATTTAAAGTAAGACCAGAATTACAAGACCAGCTTAAAACCTTAAAACCTTCACCAAAATTATTTTTAGCGATGCTTTTCAGATTTCTCTCTACCCTCTCTTCTTCCCAGGAATCTATATTAATTATGGGATAGCCAGATCTTACAAGAGTAGTGACTTGTTTAGCCGGAAATGCCATAGACGAAGACCGAGGTCAAACACCTTTGGGCGTTGAACGCCTCGGGTGCTGCTTTCTCCAACGAAGTTTGTTTAATGCATTAACAAAAGCTTTTGCACTTGCTACAACTATATCAGTGTCAGCGCCTTGACCCTGAGAAACTACTCCATCTTCAGAGATTCTGACTGTTACTTTGCCCTGTGCATCTGTGCCGCCAGTGATCGAAGACACAGCATAACTTTCAAGCTTTGGATACTGGTCTGTAGCTTTTTTTATAGCCTTATAAATCGCATCTACAGGCCCGCCTCCATTTTCAGAAGCAGTTACTTCTTTGTTATCCATTTTAATTAAGACAGTTGCAGATGGAGACATACCTGTTCCGCCTGCAAAATTGGTTGAAACCAATTGGTAGAAATCTGATGAATTTAAAAACTCTTCATTAATGAGTGCTTCAATATCTTCATCAAATACATACTTTTTTTTGTCTGCAAGGTCTTTAAATTTTTTGAATGTTAGCTCAAACTCTTCATCTTCAAGTGTAAACCCGTACTCTTCCAATCTGTTTTTAAAAGCGTGCCTTCCTGAGTGCTTTCCTAAAACAATCTTATTTGAAGGAATACCCACTTCATTTGGGCTCATTATTTCGTAGGTAATTCTCTCTTTCAATACACCGTCTTGATGAATCCCGGCTTCATGGGCAAAAGCATTTGCTCCCACAATGGCTTTATTGGGTTGCACATTCACACCTGTAACCTGAGAAACAAGTCTACTTACTGGGTAAATATACTCAGTATTAAGCCCCGTTTTGTAAGGCTGTTTATCATTTCTGACTTTTAGGCTCATCACCACTTCTTCCAAAGATGCATTTCCAGCTCTCTCGCCAAGTCCATTAATTGTGCATTCAACCTGCCTAGCCCCTTCCTTTATTGCTGCAAGAGAATTTGCAACTGCAAGTCCTAAATCATTATGGCAGTGCACGCTCAAAATCACATCATCAAGTGCAGGAACATTAGTTTTCAAAGTCCTTATTATTTCAGCAAACTCTTCAGGCACTGTATAACCTACGGTGTCAGGAATATTAATTGTTGTGGCACCTGCTTTCACTGCAATATCTACAGCTTTACAAAGGTATTCAATATCTGTTCTTGTGGCATCTTCACACGAAAACTCAACGTTATCAGTGTAGTTTTTAGCATGCTTCACTGCGCCACTTATCATTTCAAGCACTTGTTCTTTACTTTTTTTAAGCTTGTATTTTAAATGTATGTCTGAGGTTGCAATAAATGTATGAATTCGAGGGCTCTCAGAAGCTTTCACCGCTTCCCAGCCTCTGTCTATATCCTTGAAGCTTGCCCTGCAAAGCCCTGCGATCTGGCAGCTTTTAATCTTCTCAGCAATTGTTTTTACGGAAAGAAAATCCTCTTCAGAAGAAATTGGAAAACCAGCTTCAATAATATCTACACCCAGTTTCTCGAGCTGATAAGCAACACGGAGTTTTTCATCAGCAGTCATACTGCAGCCAGGTGCTTGCTCCCCGTCCCTTAAAGTTGTATCAAAAATATTTACATAGTCGCTAGCCATTTTAAACCTCTATAAAAACACAAAAATTACAGCTACTTAGCTTTGTTGTCAATTATTTTTAAAAGAAAAAACTCTCATACTATTATAATAATATTCTTCTATCTATCCAGATGACCAAGGGTTTTTCCTGGAAAAGCAAAATCCCTTATAGTTTGTTTAAGCTCTTTTACATCAGGAAATTTTCCTTTGTCTTTTAATGACCACAAAATTGTTTCTTCAATCCTGATCTCAAAAATTCCATCATCTCCTGGTATTAAAGTTACCGCTTTCAGTTCATCCTTGAATGTAGAAATGAGTTCCTGTGCCATCCAGGCCGATCTCATAAGCCAGTTGCATTTTATGCAAAATTCTATTTCTACTACCTTTTTTTCTGCTTTCATTGATCCCGTATTTTAATAAGACCTTAAAAATATGATGATATATGTTTAAAATAATATACTATTATTTGTTAAGGTAATAAGCAATGAAAAACAGCAGGGTTACTGAATATTTTATACTTGGGCTTTTTATTCTTCTTGGACTTAGTATTCTTGGATTTTTTCTCTCAAAAAGTGCAATTCTTATCAAATCTTCAAACAGGCATGTAACAGTAAAAGGCCTTGCCGAAAAAGAAGTGCCGGCAAATGTTGCGATATGGCCGATCTCTTTTAACGAAACTGAAAATGAACTGATACCTCTTTATGAAAAAATAAATAATAAGAAATCCAAAGTTATTTCGTTTTTGAAGGAACAGGGTTTTTCAGACGAAGAAATCTCATTTGATACTCCTTTTATAAAAGACCTTGAGGCTGATGTTTACTATGATAATAAAAGGAAAAATTTCAGATATCTTGCCAAAACAACTATCACTGTTCATACAGATAAAGTGGATAAGGTCTTGGATTCAAGAATTAAAATCACTGATCTTATTAAGGCAGGAGTTGCAATTTCAGGCTCTGAATATGAAAATAATGTGCAGTATATATATACAAAACTTAATGAAGTAAAACCGCAGATGATTGAGGAAGCTACAAAAAATGCCCGCGAAGTTGCAGAAAAATTTGCAAGAGATTCTGGAAGCAAACTCGGCAAGATAAAAAATGCCAGGCAGGGAATTTTTTCAATATCTAACCGTGACAGTAATACTCCTTATCTCAAAAAAGTTAGAATTGTATCGACAATAGATTATTATCTTGTAGATGAATAAAACATCCCTTTATAAATTAGACGAACTTGAAGACAGAAAACCAAAGGCCGCTTTGGTTGAAAATGTTGATCTTGTAGTAATCAGATACGGAGATGAAGTGTCTGTACTCTATGGAAGATGTCTTCACAGAGGTGCAATGCTTGCTGACGGGCATGTAGAAGATGAAGACCTTATATGTGGCGTGCATGGATGGGATTTTCGAATTGATTCAGGGGTAAGTGCATATAGTAATGAAGAAGCACTTCAAAAATTCAACTCCTGGATTGAAGATGGAGAAGTATTTGTTGATGCTGATGAGATTAAGGAGTGGGAATTTAATAACCCTCAACCTTTTAGCAGAGACGAATATCTTGGTCAATATCAGGATCCAACCGGTACTTCTGACGAGCCAAACGTAAATTTTATTCAAACTCTGGCAAAGCATGGGCTTGAAAAATATGGTCATCATGGCCCAACAGCTGCAATGGGTGTCTCACGAACGAACCTTCCAGTTTGGGATGATATACAGATTATTACCGCCCAGCTTGCAACAATGCCAAAGCTTGATGATGAGAAAGTTGATACAAAAGTAACAATTGGCCCGAATGCAAAAAAACCTTTAGTACTTGATATTCCACTATTTGTTTCCGATATGAGTTTTGGTGCACTATCAGAAGAAGCTAAAATCGCTTTAGCCAAAGGAGCGGAACTTGCTGGCACTGGTATATGCAGCGGCGAGGGCGGGATGCTCCCCGAAGAACAGGAAAACAACAACCGTTATTTTTATGAACTCGCCTCAGCGCGATTTGGTTACTCAATAGATAAAGTAAAAAAATGTCAGGCGTTTCATTTCAAAGGCGGACAAGGGGCAAAAACAGGCACGGGTGGCCATCTCCCTGGAGACAAAGTTAAAGGCAAGATTGCAGAAGTGAGAAATCTCGAAGAGGGAGAGCCTGCCATTTCACCTGCAAGGTTTCCTGAGTGGACAGAACTTGGTCAGATAAAAGAATTTGCAGATATGGTGAGAGAGAAAACAGGCGGGATTCCAATTGGATACAAACTTTCTGCTCAACATATAGAAAAAGACATTGAATCTGCACTTGAAGTTGGGGTTGATTATATAATTCTTGATGGAAGGGGCGGTGGCACCGGGGCAGCACCATTAATTTTCAGGGATAATATTTCTGTTCCAACAATACCTGCGCTTGCAAGGGCAAGAATACATCTCAATAAATTAAATCGTGAAGATATAACATTAATAATTACTGGTGGTCTTAGAACTCCTTCAGATTTTACAAAGGCGCTTGCCCTTGGGGCAGATGCAATTGCCGTTTCTAATGCAGCAATTCAAGCGATTGGGTGTCTTGGAATGAGAGCATGTCACACAAACAATTGCCCGGTTGGGATTGCTACTCAAAGAGAAGATTTAAGATCGAGACTTATTATTGAGGAGTCTGCAAAGAGATTGGAAAGATTTTTTGGTTCTTCTGTTGAGCTAATGAAGATTATGGCTAGAGCATGTGGTCATAGTAAATTAAGTCAGTTGTCAGTAAATGATCTTACTGCTTTTAAAAAAGATATGGCTTCGCTCACCGGCATCGCTTATGGTGGAGTTAACTAGTTAACTCAAACTTTTTGAAGAAACAATTATTCCATTATTATCTGCATAAACAAACTCCCCCGGATTAAAAGTGACTCCTCCAAATTCAATCGGGATATTAAGATCGCCAATTCCGCGTTTTTCAGTTTTTACTGGAAAAGTTCCAAGTGCCTGCATACCAATATCCATTTCTGAAATTTCATCAACATCACGAATACAACCGTAAATTATAATACCTGCCCAGCCATTATTCATTGCACTTTCAGCCACAAGATCACCGCATAGAGCCCTACGCATTGAGCCACCACCATCAACAACAATCACCTTTCCTTCGCCTGGGGAATTCGCTGTTTCTTTTACAACTGAGTTATCTTCAAAACATTTTATTGTAACTATTTCGCCTCCAAAAGAGTCTTTGCCACCAAGATTCAGAAACATAGGTTCTACAATTCTCACTAGATCAGGGTATTCGTCACAAAGATCAGGTGTTGATATATTCATTGAAATTCTCCATTTAAAATAGATTTAGAGTCCGGTAGGCATATCTATAAAAATACATTCCAGATCAAACTCATTTTCAACAACTTTTTTCAGGGCCTGAAGTCCTATAGTTTCTGTAGTGTGGTGCCCGGCAAAAATCACATTCATCCCCGCGTCTTTTGCTGTGTAATAAACTTCAGCTGTATCGCCGGTAATATATAAATCTGCACCTTTGTCTAGAGCTTCATAAAATCCACTATAGCTTCCACCACCACTACAAACTGCAATCGATTTAATTTTCTTTTTGCCAAAGTCAAATATTTTACATTCGGCCTTGAGACTTTTTTTCAGTATTTTGGAAATTTCATTTATTGACATTGGTTTTCCAAGAATTCCAATCCAACCAATATTTTTTCCCTTATGAACTATAAACTCATCTCTTGGTTTTGCTCCCAGAAGTTTTAAAATTTGAGCATTATTACCCACTTCTATATGTCTATCGAGAGGAAGGTGGCATGCATAAAGTGATATGTTATTTTTGTAAAGAACATCAATTCTCTTTTTATTCCAGGAATTAATGGAAGGATCCCTGTTTTTCCAGAAATGGCCGTGATGTACCATCACTATATTGGCTTTTGAAGAAGCGGCTTTTTTAAACGTCTCAATGCTAGCATCCACCGCAAAAACAGCTTTATTTACATTAGAATTTCCCTCAAATTGAAGGCCATTCCACGACGAATCCTCAATTTCATTAATTGAAAGATAGGTGTCTAAAAAATTTATAAGTCGATTAAGTTCCATTTTTTGTAAAATATTTACCCAATAACGCAATTACATGCACTTTTATTTTACACAAATGCACAGAAAATGATCTTGTAAACAAGGATTTTTAACTAAATTTACTGTTTTTAACTCATTTTACTGTATTTATTAATTGGCATAGTATTTGCAATATAATACAAGTATATGGAACTTTGGCATAATCTATAGCTCTTCTTGCCTCCTGAGTATAGATTGTTCGGCTGTAAACCAGAACACTAATCCTTTTGGTTTGCAGCCGATTTTTTTATCTCCAATTAAATATTGTTGATTATTTCTTTTGTATCGTTAACCTTTTATTAAAATTAAATTAAAACGTGGTGAAAAATGTTTAACAAAAAATTTATTATTCTTGCACTTGGAACAATATTTTCTTTAACAACTTTTATTGTTATAGCACAGTCCGCTGGGGATGCAGCCAAAGGAAAAGAGAAATATGATACTGTTTGTGCCACATGTCATGGGCCAACCGGAATGGGTGATGGAGTTGCAGCAGCAGCCCTTGATCCAAAACCAAGAGACCTTTCAGATGCAGCTTATGTTTCAGGCCTTACAAATGATTATCTTAAAAAGGTGATAAGTGGTGGTGGGGCATCAGTTGGAAAATCGGCCCTAATGCCTGCATGGGAAGGAATTCTTACTGCTCAAGATATTGAAAACGTAATTGCTTATGTAAGAAAAGATGTTTGTAAGTGTGAAGCTAAATAATATTTTTTTCCAGATAACTTATTGATAAAATACAAAAAAGGACACCAATTATAGGTGTCCTTTTTTGTATTTTAATTTGTTCAAATTTATCAAACACCCTTTTTTTCTAAATCAGGTGGGAGTTCCCCATAATAAGGAGAATCTTCTTCATACATCTCAAGAATTTTGTCTTTTGGCATATCAGGCATATCTTCAGTAAAGCCAAACATCCTGCATATATGTTTTAATTCTTCTTCTCTACCCGGAAGTGGATCCATAGGCTGAATCAAACCTTCAAAAGCAAGTTCTTCTCTAACATCCTGATCCTCGTCCAAAGCTTTTCCATACTCATTATAATGAAATAACCTGTCAAAACGCTTTCTTGGCCTTTGCCCCGGTTCTTCTGCCGGATAGCCAACCGCCATCAGCCATATAGGCACAATGTTATCTGGAGTGCCGAGCACTTTTGGAAACTCAGTAGGTTTTCTTCCTGTGGCAATAAGGCAGCATCCAAGCCCAAGCTCAGTTGCAGCAAGCATTGAATGTGCAATTGCCTGACCAGCTTCAATTCTAAGCAGATCCTCCGCTTTTTCCTTGGGAAAACTCATAAGCCTGGGATAAGTCTGTTCTGTAAGATGTTTATATGTCCATCCATGAGCTGCAGTAATGGCCCTTGCAGGAAATAAAACCTGAAATGTTTGAATTAACTCTTTATACCATGCATCCATATTTATGAGCCATGCAATGATAATTGGTGCCTGCCTTATATGAATCTCATTAAAAGGAGATGCACACTCTACTATCTGCTCAAATTTTTCTTTAGGATAGCCTTTTTTATCAATAACGATTGCTTCAGTCGAGTTACAGTTACCCTGACATGATGCATATCTTGCGGCCTGGAGCATCTTTTGTATTTTCCAGTCTTCAACTTCTTTCCATGGTTTATAAAATCTAAAACTTCTCCTGTTGCCCATTGCTTCAAAAAGTTCCATATTTAGTCTCCTTAATATTGATTTTTTAATAAAATTTATAATATCTGTTAATGCTGAATGTAAATATTACAATAAGATATATTGTAAAACAGTATGGTCAAAAGATGAGTAAATTGACTAGAATTATTAATTAACTATTATTAGGAGGCTATGAATTTTGTTATAAGAATATTCGTTTTCTTTCTATTTGTCTCACTTATTCAGGTTATCAGTTCCGGCGAATACATCTCAAAATCAGAAAATTACTATCCCCAATACTGTAAGCTCAATCTTTCCCCTGCAAATTTTATCCAAAAAAGATAATAATTTAGTTTTTTCCAAAGGAAGTGTTGCAACTACAAACTCTGGTTTTAATCAATTATTTCTAGTAAATCCAAAAAAGCTTGTTTATTTCTCTGACCACTACAAAACTAAAATAAAATCAGAACAAAATTTAAAAACTTTTAACACGTATTCTTTTAAAAAGAAAAGGGCTCCTCCTTGCAAATTCATTTTTTCTTAACCTCTTTTTTAAACACATCAATTTTCTATCATATTAATTTCTTATCTGGAGGAAATTTATGAATTTTTATAAAAATATAAGTTTTATTTCAATTTTTACGTTATTTTTATTTGTAGCATCAACACCTGGTTTTGCGGATCATCCAAACTCTAATGAGGGTCTTCACTTTTCACATCCAATAATCACAGAATCCCCGAGTCCGGATACAAAAATAAGGTTTGATTATTCATTTTTTAGTGATGTTGAAGGCGGGGAGTCTGATGATCACACGATAAATCTTGAACTTGAATATGCATTTTCAAGAAATATCTCGATTGAAGCGGATGTTCCTTATACTTTCAGGGATTTTAGCGAAGAAGAAAACGAAAATAGTTTTGATAATATTAGCGTTGGACTAAAACTTGCAAGTTTTTATCTTGAGCAGCATGGAATTCTGTTGGGTGGGGGACTTGAGTTTGAACTGCCTACTGGAAATGATGAAGAAGAAATTGGTAGTGACGATATATTTGTGATAGCCCCATTTCTATCTTTTGGATTTAAAAAAGATAGGCTTGAAATTGTATCATTTCTTGAACTTGGAATTCCCGTAAACGATGGCGATGAAGATGAAAGCACAGAGTTTGAATATAATATTTCGTTTTTATATAATGCAATTGATAACTGGCTTCAGGTGCTTCTTGAGCTAAATGGGGAAGTTGCTTTAGAAGGTGAAGAGGAAGGTCTTTCAGTTTTAAACCATACTCCAGGATTTAAAACAACCCCTTTAAATGACAAGAATTTTGCTGTTGGAGTAGGGTTAAGTTTTCCTGTTACGGATGATGAAGAGTTTGATTTTGGTTTAACAAGTTCAGTTTTTTATCATTTTTAGATAAATGGTTTTGGAAAATCAAATCTTCTAATATACTATATAACTATTAATTAGGAGGTAATACAATGAAAAATCTTTTTATTACATTATTAGTTTGTTTTGGTCTTCTTTTAGGTGGAGTGGCAATTTCATCTGATAATTCTGCTTATGCCTGTGGTGATAAAGATAAATCATCTGAAGGTTCTGGATCAGGGGATCAGGGCGAATCTACATAAAAACAAGTTTTTAGAATTAACTTTAAAAAGCCCGGTGATATTTCGCTGGGCTTTTTTGTTTGTGAGTGTTTTAAAATAAATTTCAAACTCTATTCAGATTGATCCTCATTATTCTCAACCTTTAGAGGCTCTTTAAAAGTAAGTGTTCTGTATGGGAAAGGTATTTCAATGCCTGCATCATCAAGGGCACGCTTGACTGCTGCCACTACTTCATCCCTTGATTTTCTGATCTCAAGCGGGCTTGAACCTGTCCACCAGGTTACTTCAAAATCAATACTGCTTGCACCAAATGCCTGTGCAAATATTTGAATTTCTTTGTTTTTATTTACAGTATCAAGGTTTTCAACAGTTTCTTTTATTACTTTTCTGCACTTATCAACATCTTCTCCGTAAGCAACACCGCACATTACGGTAATCCTTCTCTCATCTTTGTCTGTTCTCACATGTACAGGATTTTTAAATAACATTGCATTCGGCACAACAATTCTCTGCCCGTCTGTTTTTCTTAAATTTGTATCTCGTACTGTTATTTCTTCTACAAACCCTTCCAGATCTTCGCACTCTATAAAATCGCCAAGCTGAAATGGCTCTCTTAGCAGTATCAGTATCCCGGCAAGAAAATTCTCAAATACATCTTTAAACGCAAAACCTATTGCGATTGAACTTAAACCAACAACGGTAAGTATTTTTGATGGGGTAAAATCCGGAAATATGATCGTGGCAATAATTAGTATTCCCAATACCCAAATTGTAATATTGATTATTTTATTGAATAGTTCGCTGAGAGAGTCCCTTAGGTTTACTTTGCCAGAAAATTTAATAAATGCTTTATTCAGAATACGGCTTATTATTGAGATTATTATTAAAACAACGACGGCAATAACCAGTGTGGGCAGAAATGAGAGAGCACTTTCCCCTAAACTTATTGTGCTGTCTTTGACAATGCCAGCTGCTTTCCAAATTGAGTCCATTTAATTATCCTTTTTAAATTTGATTAATATGCAGAAAAATAGGGCTTATTTTAGCTATAAGGATAAAAACAGTTAACTATTAAGTCAAAAAAATATCCAAAAAACCACATCAGTTATAATTTTCTTCAATATTTAAAATAAGGAGTTTCGTTGTGAACGAAGTTTTATCCAGAATTGAAAGTTTAATTAAAGTTGAAAACCTGACAGCATGGTTTTTTGCTTCCGGCCTCAGAATTATTCTTATAGTAGTCATTTCATATGTCCTTCTAAAAGTTTTAAAAACGGCAATCTCACGAATTGAAAAAACTGCAATGAAAGACAAAGGTGATTTTGTAACAAATATGGAACTTGAAAAAAGAGTTATAACAATAGGGAATTTGTTGAGAAAATTAGCATCTATAATGATATTTTTAATTGCCTCAATGATGATATTGAAAGAACTGGGACTAAATATTGCTCCAATAATAACAGGTGCAGGCATTATAGGACTTGCCGTTGGTTTTGGTGCTCAAAATCTTGTGAGAGATATAATAAGCGGATTTTTTATTTTACTTGAAAATCAGATCAGGGTGGGAGATAGTGCACTAATTAACGGTATTGGTGGAACAGTTGAAGAAATTAATCTCAGAACAATATTGCTTCGAGATATTGAAGGTGCTGTCCATGTTTTTCCAAACGGTTCAATTAATGATCTTGCCAATAGAAGCAAGGAATGGTCTCGTTATGTAATTGATCTTGGAATTGCATATAAAGAAGATGTTGATGAGGTTATGAGAGTTTTAAAAGATATTGGAAGTGAGCTAAAAAATGATAATTATTTTGGCACTTTAATACTTGAGCCACTTGATATATTGGGAGTTGATCAATTTGGAAGCTCAGAAGTTGTTATTAAGTGCATGATAAAAACGCAACCTCTTAAACAGTGGGAAGTGGGCCGTGAGCTCAGAAGAAGAATAAAAATTAAATTTGACGAACTGAATATTGAAATTCCTTATCCGCATATGAGTGTTTACTTTGGTGAAGTGAGCAAACCCTTTGAACACGAGTTTGATCTGAAAGATAAAACAAAGAGTCTGATAAAAGGTGCAGATTAAAGAGTGGTCCACCCTCCATCAATAACAAGATCGGAGCCGGTCATATACTTTGATTCATCTGAAGCAAGAAAAAGCACAGATTGAGCCACTTCCAAAGGCTCAGCTCGTCTTACAAGTGGAATCATATCAGCTGCAATTTTATCGAGCTGCTCTTCAGCATCATGAGGATTGCCCATAAACTCCACATCCATCTTGGTTTTTATGTAACCTGGGCATATAGAGTTTACCCTTATGTTATCTCCCGCATGATCAAGTGCCATACTTCTTGTTATCTGCCTTATCGCTCCCTTTGATGCATTGTATGCCATACAGTTTTCCATGCCAACCATTCCCAAGACGCTGGAGTTATTAATGATTGATCCACCGCCTCCTTTTGCCATTAGTGGCACAACGTATTTACTTGTAAGGTAAACGCCTTTTACGTTTATGTTCATTGTTTCATCCCACACATCACTTGAGGTTGTAACAACTGTGCCTGCACGAAGAATCCCTGCATTATTGAAAAGAATATCAATTTTTTTAAAATCAGAATAAAAGTCTTCAACAATAGTTTTAACTTCTTCTTCATCTGAGACATCACCTGGATAGATTGATATTTCTCCTGGGCCCTTGGCCTTTTTTGCAACTTTTTTCAGGTTTTTTTCTGTTCTGGCAATAATCCCCACTTTTGCCCCTTCCTTACAAAATAAAAGTGCAGTTGCTTTTCCAATCCCCTCGCTGCCTCCGGTGATTAGTGCTGTCTTCCCTTTTAGTCTCATTATGAAATTCCCCCTAATTCATTAAATTTACTTACAATAACCTGGTATTTATTATAGAATAATCTATATGAACAATAATAAACTCATAGCAGCAGCAGTACAAGCATCACCAGTGTTTTTGGATAAAAATAAAACTATAAAAAAAGTTTGTAAGCTTATAAAAGAAGCAAAGAAAAATGGTGCCAATCTTATCGTTTTTCCTGAAGCCTTTATTCCCACATATCCATTTTGGCCAAAAGATCTTGGATTTGGCCCTGAAAGAAAATTAACAATGGATGCCCAGATGGAGCTTTATAACAACTCTGTGGATGTGCCGGGAAAAGATATAAAGATAATTGCAGATACGGCCAAAAAGGAAAAAGTGTTTGTTGTAATAGGTGTGAATGAAAGGGATGGTGGCACTTTATACAATACAATTCTTTATTTTGGAAAAGATGGCTCATTAATTGGAAAGCACAGAAAGCTCATGTCAATCGACAGTGAAAAATGTATTTGGGCAAACGGTACTGCTGAGGATGTGAATGTAATTGAAACTGATATAGGAAAAATAGGCGGACTTTTTTGCTATGAACATCATCTTACCCTGCAAAAATATGCTATGTATCAAATGGGTGAGCAGATACATGCTGGGCTTTGGGGTGGGCATGGTTTTGCTAAAAACACAATGGATTTTGCAAGCAGGCAATACGCATTTGAAGGCCAAACTTTTGTAATAATTTCTTCAATATATATAAATAAAGATATGATTCCGGATTCTTTTCCACTAAAAGAAAAAACTATTTGGGATTATCCGGGTGGAAGTGGAATAATAAATCCAAGGGGAGAGTATTTAGTAGGCCCCGTTTATGATAAGGAAGAAATTTTATACGCTGAACTTGATCTATCACAAATTATAAGGGCAAAAGCTGTAATAGACTCTGCAGGCCATTTTACAAGACCTGACATTTTTAAGTTTGAAGTGATGAAATAAAAAGGGAAAGAGGTTGTCATCATCTTTCCCTTCTTTTATTAATATTCGCTAATAACCTGATACTGTGGGTAAACAAAACTTGAGTTTGTCCATATTGCCCAGGTTGGTACTTCAATTGGCCTGATCTTATAAAGTGGATGATCCTCTGGTACGTTAAACTGTATATCTATGTTGGAAATATCCACTGTTCCACCATTCCATGGGATAGCATATTTTACTATCTGATTTTTTCCAGTGGGGCTTTGATCGGCACCGATATGTCCAAAATAGTTGAGATGTCCGCCTCCGAAGTTGCCTAACTTTTTTCCAACTTTTGCTTTGGAAACTATTAAGGGTTTTCCATCCACATTTAAAGTGGCAGTAAGTTTTCCTCTTTTTACTTCTGTTGTGGTAAAACCTTCTGAAGTGGGGATCCCTATTTTGTTTGTATATTCCCTCATTAATGGAGAACTATTAAAGTAGTGGACAAAGTATCTGCCGGGGTATGTAATATCCGAGTCCCTCACATAAGAGTTGTGGTCTTTAAGTTCCACTGTGAGATATGTAAGTGTGTATGCACCAAAACCTGATGTCTGATTTGGATCTGGCACTGTATACATATTCATTACAACCTGGTTTGCTGGGTTTGGCTCAAGCCCGGGTGGAAGTAGTTCTTTAAGTGCCTCTGGATCTGCCTTATATGCTGTGATGAACATCCAGGCGTCAGTCACAAGTTGCGGGCCTGGTGGTGAAGTGGCTGCAGGTTCATTGTTTTTTACAGCACATTGGGTTAAAAATATTAAGCAAAAAACTATCATTAATACTGAATCAAGTTTTTTCATAATTACCTCCTTGGGTTTTCTTTATGTATAAATCACTATTTTAATCTAAAAATACATATCATGGAAAAGCTTATTAACCGATTCCCTTATTTCGTTTAATTGTCTGGTTACTTCTTTTTCAAAAGTTTCAATTGATTCTTCGTTCAATTTTTTTTTGTCGTCAATATCTTGTTTGTATTTCACCAGGTTTGAACGAATCTTTTCCTTTTTCATCTCAAGTTCGGCAAAAATATATCTTTTGTGAATTTTATCCAATATGTGGATTTTAAGTGTATTAAAGTTGTTTTTTAATTTGTCTGTTCTTTTCACAAATACTTTTAGCAACCTATTCTCAGCATCGAGTTCTTTATCCAGCATACTTTTTATCTTTTCAATTGATGAAACAATGGCAATTCGGTGACTTCTGACATCGTCTTTCGGTTCCTGAATTGCGTGGTCCAACAGCTGCTTGAGTTTGTTCATTTCTTCGTTTATTGCATCTTTTTTTTCAATAGAAATGCTTTTTCTTGAACTTAATTCATATTTTATCTCAATCAGAAGTTCGCCAAGCTTGATTTTATTCTTATCAAGTATTTCCAGAGCCTGATCCTTATCAAGGCTCAATTGATCATTAAGGGAGTTCAACCATTCTTCAATGTTATTTACCTTATCAAAAATTTTTTCTTTAATTTTTTCAAGTTCCATTGATTTTTTAATCTCCATAAGTCTTCTGCTTAAGTTTCTTTATTAACAGACTTTGTAGTTGTATTTTAAAGTATAAAAAGCTTAGTTGAAAGTGTGTTTTATTTGTTGGATTTTTTTAAATAATCTTTTGCAAATTTTCCAAGTTTCTTCTGTAGATTACTAATCTGGCTATATTTGAAAGTTGAACTCAAATTATCAAGTGCATTCTCATCACCTGCAACAATTGCCTCAATCAGCATTGCATACTTAAAATATAAAGAGTGCGACATTTCAAGCTCTTTAGTTCTTTTTGTAAGAAATTCTTTTTCGTCATTTTTGAGTATTACCTGTGATCTTGTTGTTGCCATTTTTTTCCTTTGAATTTATGTATAGTCTAACATACAAAGCTGTGTAGTTAAATACGTATTATCTTACAGGGTTTCTTTTTGCTGATGATGTTGCAGTTTTTATGGATGTAGTGGAAATTGAAAAGGCATACATAGTGGGCACATCACTTGGAGCTCCAAAGGCACTTGAAGTGGCACCAAGGCACACTGAAAAAGTAATGTCTCTTTCAGCTAATAGTAGGTGGACTAAAACCGATCTTTTTATTGATTTAAGTATCTATTAAACCAACCTGATTACAATTTTCTGAATAAGCAAGTTGTTGGGATAAGAAATAAGATTATTATTCTCATCTTCAATCAATACAACAAAAAGATTCATATCAACAATCTTTCCCGAAACTGTGTTATCCCCATCCAAGATTCTAATATTATCTTCAATCTTATAAGAAGAAAAAAAGAATATAATAACACTTGAAAGAGGATTGCTCAGTATTGACCATGTCGCAAATAGTGCCACTCCGCATACGGTAAGAAAAGTCGAAGCAAATATTAAAAGTTCTTTATAATTAATGCTCCAAATAACTGACAGTGTTATAATAAAAAGGATAACCAGAATTATTGATATTATTTTTTTTACATATTTCGCCCTTTTTATTTTGAATTGATTTTTATTAGAGTGAAAATCTATAAATTTCTTTGAAGCAAAGGTTGCTATTATAATAATAAAGAATGAAATGATTGATAAAACAATTTCTATTGGCAGATTTTTCAATTAATTTACAAACTCCTGTTAATCAGCTTAAATTTTTATGATGATAGACATTCTGCAAAACAATAAAAGTGAAGTAATTGTAGCAGCAATACTAATTATAATCGCAATAGCTTTATATGTATTTTCTTACTTTTTCAAGAAAAACTTTAGAAAAAAATTCACTGGTTACGAATCTGAATATCAGAACTTATTCAAATATATAGACAGGCTTTTTTGGCTTTATATAATTTTTGCAGTTTACATAATATCTTATTATGTATTTAATCTTGAAGGTATTACCGGAAAGCTAAAAAGTTTTTTATTAATAGATAATGACCTTTTTAAAATTTCGATTTTTTCTGTAATTTTCTCGGCATTTAAACTTTTTCTCTTTTACTGCATTATCCATCTTTTCAAAAACTTTGTTTATATAATTCTCAAATATAAAAATAATGAAGTAACCGCTGGATCTCTCCGATCGTTAATATCGAATCTGGGATTTTTGGTGCTTTTTGTTTTAGTCCTTTCCGATCTTGGGATCAACTGGAAGCTACTTGTGCCTTTGGCGGGTGCACTTGGTATAGGTATCGGAATTGGTATTCAGGACATTATGAATAATTATATGAGTGGTTTTATCCTGCTTTTCACAAGAAGGTTGAAAGTTGGGGATGTGGTTGAGATCGAAGGAAATGCGGGAAGGGCTGTTGGTAACAAGCTGGAAACTATTTATGGCAGGGTTGAAAGCATAGATCTTTTTAATACAGTTGTGTTGAATCTCGATGGAATCGAAATAATCGTGCCGAATTCTCAATTTACAGGCCAACAGGTTGTAAACTATTCACTTTCGACAAGTGAAGTAAGGATTAGGATACCTTTTGGCGTATCGTACAGTTCTGACCCAAATGAAGTTAAAGACATACTACTCAAAGTAGCAAGCAAAAACCTTCAGATTTTAAAGAAACCTGATCCTATTGTCTGGTTTAAAGAGATGGGAGATAGTTCTCTTAATTTTGACCTTCTATGTTGGGTAAATATCAGATTTTTATGGAAAATAAATTCACTTATAAGTGACATATATTTTACTGCCTGGTATGACCTTAAGGAAAAAGATATTACAATCCCATTTCCTCAAAATGATGTGTGGTTTAAGAATAATCTTAAAGTAGAGATTGATAAACTTGCGACTAATAACGATAAAAGTCCGGAGCCTGAATAATGCCTGAATTTAGATATCACCCTGTTTCCAAAGTAGGTATGAAACCTGGAGAGATAGTTCATGTAGGTGAACGGAAAATAGATAAAATACGGATCAGGGTAATTGATTTTGATTCTACTAACTTTGAGGAAAAAGAGCTTGATAGTATTGATCAGTGTATTGAATATAAAAATAAGAAGACAGTTTCATGGATTAATATAGATGGGCTTCATAATACAGGGGCAATAGCAAAATTAGGAAAAGATTTTAAAATTAGTCCCTTGGTTTTGGAAGATATTGTAAACACTCAGCAAAGCCCAAAGATTGAAGAATTTGATAATTACATATTTATAATTACAAAAATGATTTATTTTGATGATAAATCCAGAGATCTTATATTCGAACAATTCAGTTTTATTTTTGGGGAAAACTACGTACTAACTTTTCAGGAAAGAGTTGGTGATGTGTTTGAACCAGTTAGAGAACGAATCAGAACATCCAATGGAAGAATTAGAAAAAGGGTAGCTGATTACCTTGCCTATGCACTCATAGATGTTTTGGTTGACAACTATTTCCTTGTAATCGATAAATTAAATGCGAAGGTTAGTGAGATGGAAGATGATCTGATGAACGATCCTACTCAGAAAACACTCAAACAACTTTATTTTGTTAAAAGAGAGCTTTTAAAACTAAGCCGTAACGTCCGTCCTATGAGAGAAGTGGCAGGTTATCTGCACCGTGTAGAAAACCCTTTGATAGAAGAACGTAACAAAAGTTTTTTGAGAGATCTTTACGACCACACTATTGATCTTAATGAGAGCGTGGATATGAACAGGGAGTTGGTATCAGGAATGATTGATACTTATATTTCAATAACCGGAAATAAAATGAATGAGATAATGAAGGTGCTTACAATTATGGCTTCTATCTTTATCCCTTTAACATTTATTGCAGGAATTTATGGAATGAATTTTGACAATATGCCTGAGCTTCACAGCAAGTGGGGGTATTTTGTTGCACTAGGTGTGATGGCAGCTGTGGGAATTTCAATGGTCATTTATTTTTGGAAAAAGAAGTGGTTATAAATAATTGAGGAGGAAAGTATGTCAAAGGCAAAATTGATAGTATTGGCAGTATTTTTATTATTGATCGTTATATTTGC
>JAJCZR010000043.1 GCA_029262295.1 Deltaproteobacteria bacterium
TGGGGTGCATGTATTTTATTCAAGAAGCATAAAACCAAAAGAGATGCTTGAAGACTTAAAAAAGGCAAAACCAACAGTATGGATAAATACTCCACTGGTTTTGGAAAAACTTATTCAAAGGATTCAAAGGGAACTCGCCAGTCAAAAAGGTTTAAAAAAACTAATCTTAAGAATTCTTCCCAAGAAAACAATAGGGAAGAAAATAAAAAAACAAATGGGACTTGAAAATATAAGACTAATAGTTAGTGGGGGAGCTGCCCTACCCCTTTGGGTCGCAAATGGACTCAGGGATTTCGGGTTTCCTGTGATCCAGGGATATGGACTTTCTGAAACTGCTCCTCTTATTTCTGCCAACCCACCCTCAAACCCCAAAAACAAAAGTGTGGGAATGATTATAGATAGTGATGAGGTTGAAATAAGAGATTTAGATGAACTAGGAAATGGCGAAATCTGGGTAAAAGGCCCAAATATAATGAAAGGATATTACAAAAACAATGAGGCCACACAGGATGTATTTAGTGGAGATTGGCTAAACACTGGTGATGTAGGTTATTTAGATGAAGACAGTTATCTCTATATAACAGGAAGAAAAAAAAACATTATTGTAACAAAAGGTGGAAAAAACATTTACCCTGAAGAAATAGAGGAAACACTTTTAAAATCGATTATTATTGCAGAAGCACTTGTATTCAGCCCCGATGATTCTTCAATTCAGGCAATTATTTATCCTGAACCTGAAGATATAAATTTCAATGATAAAGATAAACTCTGGAACCTGATGAATAGCGAAATAAGAAAAATTAACAAAACCCTTTCTGCAGACAAAAGAATTATTTTTTTTGCTATCAGACTTACTGAATTTCCCAAAACCACTACAAGAAAAATCAAAAGATTTTGTTTCAAAGATATAAACTTAAATGAAACAGCTAAATTTTTGTAGAGTATCTTAGTTATACTATTAAAAATCAGCTTTTATGTTATCCTTTCATGGACTAAATTCCAATATCAATCCAAATTAATAAATGAAAAATTTTATAATACTTTTTTTTACTATAACAAGTTTAGTATTTGTATCTTGTGCAGCGCAAAGCTCTTCTGATATTTCAGTTAATAAGCCAAAGAACCCTGAAGTTAAGGAAGTGCAAATTCCGAAGACAAGGACTCAACTTGTAGCATCCCAAATCGAGCAATCGGTTAATACCAAAACAGCAGGAACAGACAGCTCAGTTCCTCTTTTTTATTCACAAAGATCTTATAGATCCGCATGGTTTAATGAAAAAGGGTTTGGTAATGAAAACACAAGAAATTTATTAACCATCCTTCGCAGCACAAAGAATGAAGGGCTCAATCCCGAAGATTATAATTTAGGTGAAATCACGCAGAAACTAAAATCCTTAAACTACTCGAGTATCACCGAAGTTTCTGACCTCGACATACTTCTTACCAGCTCTGTTTTAACTTACTCCAAGCACCTACTTTATGGAAACCCTCAAATTGGGGGGTTCGAATTTGAAAACCGTTATGTAGAACCTGAAACAAATCTTCCTTTATCCATAAGTAGTGCCCTTGAGGAAAACAGGATCACTGAATTCACTGAAAACCTTAAACCGGTTTCACCAGTTTACAAAAGCTTGATTTCATCTCTCGAAAAATATGAAAAAATTAAAGAAACTGGTGGTTGGCCCTCAATAAAAGAAGGGAAAAAACTTAAACTTGGTTCAGTTGACCCGAGAGTGGCAATAATAAGAAGAAGGCTTATTATTTCTGGTGATTTGCCACAAACCAATAGCAGTGAAGTTGATATTGAAAACATCGAAAACAAAAGACCGAACCCAAATGACACTTATGACATCAATGTTGAGAATGCTGTAAAGAAGTTTCAGAAAAGGCACAATCTTCTCTCGGATGGTGTTGTGGGAAAAAGCACAGTTGAATCCCTAAACGTGCCGGTGGAAGAAAAAATAAACCAGATAAAAATTAATCTTAATTTATGGAGAAAACTTCCCAACAACCTGGGTAATAACAGGTTTGTTCTCGTAAACATACCTTTTTATAGACTTTATGCCTTTGAAAACAACAGGCCTGTTGAAGAAATGAAAGTGATAGTTGGAAAAAGAAATTGGAACACTCCTGTGTTCAGTGATGAGATTACTTATCTTGAAGTGAATCCTTATTGGAATGTGCCAAAATCGATACTGGCCGAAGATATTATTCCAAAAGCTAAAAATGATCCAAGTTATATAGAGCGTAACAACATAGAAATTGTGGATGGTTGGGGAAGTAAAGTTGAAGATGAAACAAGTAATTCAGATTTTGGCCCACAGCCTGAAGCCAATTATGTTAATTGGAACACAGTTAACCCCAATGAGTGGTCTTATCGCCTGCGTCAAAAGCCTGGACCTGGGAATCCTCTGGGCAGAATAAAATTTATGTTTCCCAACAAACACAATGTATACCTTCACGATACACCATTAAAAAAATATTTTAAAAGAACCTCAAGAAACCTCAGCCATGGATGCATAAGGGTGGAAAGGCCGCTTGACCTTGCAGACTTTCTTCTTTATCAGGATCCCAACTGGTCGAGTGAGCAGATTGAGTATCAGATAAGATCGGGAAGCAACAAGATATTGAGTTTAAACAGGCCAATCCCGGTCCATATAATGTATTTTACAGTTTGGGCTGATGGGGAAGAGACTCATTTCACAGAAGATATTTATAATTTGTATTAATTCTTTGTTTGCTATTTCTAAATGGCTAATAAGTAAATAGGATTTTTATAAAAGGAAGGTAATTTACTATTTGGCAGTTTCATTACAAAATTTTTGCTTTAAAACTTTTTTAAGTCGGTCCCTTACTTCAGGTGTTACAAAAGATTTGTTTTTCAAGCTACCACTTGCCCTTAGCATTTTATTATAAATATCCACAAAAGACTCGCAGTCAACGCATAATCCAATGTGTTTTTCAAGTTCGAGAAGGGTTTTATTATCAAGTTCCTTATCTATATAATCCATGACATTCGCTTTAAATTTTTCACATTCTTTTGCAAGCTCTGGACATTTTTCCGGCATAAACTATTCTCCTGTTTTTTTAGACCCGATATATAATTTTTAATAATATCATAATTTTAGTTTCCTGGTAAATTACAGATATTAAATTTTAGATGAGAATAGATGTGAAAGTATTCAAAAAATTATTCATTGCACCTAATTTTTCTTGAAACTGTTATTCCCAGCTGTAGATCATCCTGCCACTCTTTCTTATCATGGTCTCTTGAACGGACTATAACTTTGTCTGTGCCGCAATTAAAGTAAAGAAACCTTGATTCGGAACGCTTTAGCCCCAAAAGCTCAGGTCTAATTGAAGATATATGTATAAAATCTGCATTATTTAACTCTGGCTGCATGGTAATTGTATTATTAAAAGCATGGGGCAGATGAAGATGCCCGGATAGCCAAATATCAATATTATAATCTTTTAGAACTTCAACAAACCTTTTTGAATTTTTTACTTTTCTTTCTTCAATTGAGGAAAAAGAAATTCCGCTACCATCAAGAGGAGCATGAGAAACAACAATAATTATCTTATCCTGATTTTGTGTAACCAGATTTTTCCACCACTTAAAGGTTTTATCTGTAATGGTTGTGGCTTTGCCCCGCGCTTCATCAGAAAGAAATATGAAAAGAAGATTGCCACTTGTTACACTATATTGCACATCATTTCTGAGCTTTTTTCTAAAGAGCTTTCCTTTGTCGGGTTTAAGATCGTGGTTACCAATAACTTCATAAAAATCTTTTATATAAGACCTCTTTTTTGTTATTACATACCAGTCAAAATCTTTTTCATCAGTTTGCTCAACAATATCACCTGCAACAATTGCAATATTCGCTACCTTAATATTTTCATTAACATCATCCACAGCTTTTTCAAAAGCTTCTTTATGATCGGAAGTAACAGGTTGTATGTCGGCAAGTGCCCACACAACAAACTGGTCTTTCCCTTCTGCCTGGACAACCTCATTTTCTTTAACCTGGGAATACGAACATCCGGTGAGTAGTAAAGTTGAAAATATGAGTAGAAAAAAGGTTTTAAAAATGGAATTCATAAAAGGTTTTTAGTTAAGGGATGCGTATGCAAGCTCACTTTCAACTTTTTTAATCTTGATCGCAACTTCATCACCTGGATTAAAATTGCCATTACTGAGTTTTGCGCTTATATAGTTATGGGTAGTGCACCTGGATCCGTTTTCCACAATAGCACTTAGCGTTTTTCCAATAAAAGTTTTATAGAAAGCCTCTTTTTTTTCTTTACTCAGATTCCTTAATATTTTACTTCTTTCTTTTTTAACTTTCGGATCAATTTGATCTTTCATATTGGCGGCAGCTGTATATTTTCTTATTGAATAAGGGAATACATGAAAGTATGTAAGTGAAGAGTTGTTTAGCACTTCATAAGAGTTTTGAAATTCAAGTTTAGTTTCACCTGGAAATCCCACCATAATATCAGTTCCTATTGAAGCATCGGGCATCAAATCTCTGATTGATTCTGTGCAATTAAGAAAATCCTGCGGTTTGTATCTTCTCCTCATACGCCTAAGCACCTCTGAATCACCGCTTTGAAGTGCAATATGAAAACTCGGACATATACACTCGGCCTCAGCACAAAATTTAATCAAAGCTTCACTCATATCAGCAGGATCAAGTGAACTTAACCTTACTCTTTTCATTATTTTTGATTCTTCTATTTCTTGTAATAATTTTAATAAGCTTGAATGAATATCCCTTCCATAACTGGCAAGATGAATACCTGTTAGAACAACTTCTTTATACCCATTATCAGAAAGTGCCTGCAGTCTGCTGAGTATCTCGCCTGTTTCAAGACTTCTTGATCTTCCCCTCGCCTTTGGGATTATGCAAAAAGTGCATGAATAATTACATCCATCCTGCACTTTCAGAAAAGCTCTGCTTCTATCTGGGAAAAACCTTATATCTTCAGTATCGAATTTTCTTTTTTTTTCTTTAAAAATATTCGATATATAAACTTTGGTTTCATCCTGCACAGAACCTTTATTTATAAGTTCAAGAAGCTGGTATTTATGAGAGTTACCGACAATATAATCAACCTGTGCAAGCTCACTAAGTTCCTCAGAGGATACCTGTGCATAACAGCCAGTCACCACAACCACTCCTTTGGGATTCGACCTTTTTGCCCTGTAAATATAGTTACGTGCTTCGGAATCTGCTTTGTGTGTAACGGTACAGGTATCAATCAGGTAAACATCTGCTTTATCATCAAAACTTTTATTTTTAGTAAACTTCGCGCTTGGAAGGTGGTTTAAAAGAGAAGCTGTGTCATACTGGTTTACCTTACAGCCAAGTGTAACAACGGAAATTCTTTTCATTAGTGAACAACCTCTTTTATCCAACCGCCACCGACCACATCATCATCTTTGTAAAATACAATTGCCTGCCCGGGTGTAATTGCACGTTGAGGTTTATCGAAGTTAACAAGCACTTTTCCATCTTCAATTAAAGTGACTGTCGATTTATCCCCATCGTGTCTGTACCTTACCTTCGATGTCACATTAAACCTATCGGCGGGAGGCCCATCCACCCATGATATATCACCGGCGATTAGTTTATCTCTGAAAAGATCGTCATCTGCACCTACAACCACTTTATTATTCTCAGAATCAATATCAACCACATACATCGGTTTTCCGGTGGCAAATCCGAGCCCTCTTCTCTGCCCAATAGTAAAAGATGATATCCCGTTGTGTTTAGCTACAAAATTGCCATCTGCATCTACTATATCCCCTTCCCTTTTTCCTCTTTCAAGATATGGGTCAAGAAACTCCCTGTAGCTACTGCCTGTAATAAAACAAACGCCCATACTTTCGGGTTTTTTGGCAACTTTTAGACCCATATCAGTTGCAAGTTTCCTTACCTCGGGTTTTGTTTTATCACCAAGGGGAAATATTAATTTACTAAGCTCTTTTTGCCCAAGGGTAAAAAGGAAATAAGATTGGTCCTTATTAAGGTCAACTGCTTTTGATAAAGAATACTTACCCGTATTAGAATCCTGCACTATTCTCGCATAGTGCCCTGTCGCAAGATAATCAGCATCCATTTCAAGTGCTCTTTTTAGTAGGAAATTAAACTTCATAAACTGGTTACATAAAATACAGGGAATCGGAGTGAGGCCGGAGTCATATTTTTCTACAAAATCTGAGACAACAAGTTCCTTAAAAGAATCCATATAATTAACCACATAGTGAGGAATTCCTACTTCATAAGCAACCCTTCTTGCATCACACACTTCATCAGCAGAACAACACCCTCCTTCAGCTTCTCCATAATCCCAAAGCTGCATGGTGACGCCTATCACTTCATGACCCTGTTTTTTTAGAAGTGCCGCAGTTGTGGCGCTATCAACACCGCCACTCATTGCAACCATAATTCTTTTCTTTTTCATTTCAAGACGGGAGTTTACATCAAAAAAGCTTTAATTCAATCTTTTTCATGCCGAAATTATGTACTTAGAATAAGATTTTAAGCAGTTATAATTACCAGCCATCATGGATGAAATAAACAAGCGGCAATTTGCAAAAGATCACGGCCTTACCGATGAAGAATACAAAAAAATTAATTATAAACTAAAAAGAGAGCCTAATTTCACCGAAATTGGTGTACTGGGTGCAATGTGGTCAGAACACTGCTCTTATAAAAGCTCAAAGATACATCTTAAGAAACTCCCTACAGAAGGCCCACAGGTAATTCAGGGGCCGGGTGAAAACGCAGGTGTTGTGGATATTGGTGATGATGATTGCGTGGTATTTAAAATGGAAAGCCATAATCATCCTTCTTTTATTGAACCGTATCAAGGTGCGGCAACAGGGGTTGGCGGAATATTAAGGGATATTTTTACTATGGGCGCAAGGCCCGTCGCCCTTTTGGATTCACTTCGTTTTGGAAATCCAAAGCTTCCGAAAACTAAATTTCTTGTGGAAGGAATAGTTTCCGGTATTGCCGGATACGGCAACTGTATTGGAATTCCCACTGTGGGAGGAGAAGTCTATTTTGATGATTGTTACAATGGAAACCCGCTTGTAAATGTATTTGCTTTAGGCATAGCCAAAAAAGATGGGATATTCAAAGGATATGCAGAGGGCATTGGCAACCCTGTTATATATGTCGGCTCGAAGACAGGAAGAGATGGTATACAGGGAGCAATTATGGCATCCGACACTTTTACAGAAGAGTCGGAACAGAAACGCCCTGCCGTTCAGGTTGGTGATCCTTTCACCGAAAAACTCCTGCTTGAAGCATGTCTTGAACTATTTAAAACTGATATTGTGGTTGGGATCCAGGATATGGGAGCTGCCGGGCTTACTTCATCTTCAACAGAGATGGCCGAGAGGGCAGAGACCGGGCTTGAGATAGATATTGATAAAGTTCCGAGACGAGAAGAAAATATGAATGCATACGAAATTCTTCTTTCCGAATCTCAGGAAAGGATGCTTATAGTCTTAAAAAAAGGGAAAGAAGATGAAGCAAATAAAATATTTAAAAAATGGGGACTTGATTTCTCGGTGATTGGAAAAGTCACTAATACAAAAAAATTAACAATAATTGAAAATGGTGAAACTGTATGCGACCTTCCAATAGATCTTATCACTTCTGATGCTCCAATGTATGACAGGCCTTTTGAAAAACCTGCCTACATTAATGAGCTAAAGAAAATTAATTTGGATGAAATCCCTGAACCCGATGACCTGAATGAATCTTTACTCGAGGTTCTCGCATCTCCAACAATAGCAAATAAAAAATGGGTTTACGAACAATATGATTACATGGTAAGAACAAACACAGTTACCGGACCCGGCTCTGATGCATCAGTTATAAGAATTAAAGATACAAACAAAGCTGTGGCAATCACATCAAACTGTAATTCAAGATACTGCTATCTAAATCCCCGGGAGGGCACAAAGATAGCTGTTTGTGAGAATGCCAGAAACCTTGCATGCAGCGGTGCAGTGCCACTTGCCATCACTGATTGCTTAAACTTTGGGAATCCTGAAAAACCTGAAATTATGTGGCAGTTAAAGGAAAGCATTGAAGGTATGGCAGAGGCGGTTAATGCCCTTGGTACACCTGTAGTTAGCGGGAATGTAAGCCTCTACAACGAGACAGAAGGAACTGCGATTTTTCCCACACCCACTATTGCTATGGTTGGCCTTATTAAAGATGTAAACAAAACAGTTAACCAGTGGTTTAAAGATGATGGAGATGTCATTATACTTTTAGGAGATACTTTAAATGAGATTGGTGGAAGTGAATATCTTAAAGTGGTTCATAACAAAATCGACGGGCTTGCCCCTAAAATAGATTTAATAAAAGAAAAAGCTCTTATTGATACATTGATTGAGTGTGCCAATGAAAGTATAATTAAATCAGCACACGATATATCAGAGGGAGGTTTGGCAGCGACGATCTCGGAATGCTGCTTTAATCCAAATGAACTGAAAGGGGCATTGATAAACAGTGAACCGCTTAAAGAAAACGGTTATAGAAATGATGTGCTTCTTTTTTCCGAATCTCAAAGCAGGGCAATAGTCACAACAGACAAAGAGAACATACAAAAACTCAAAGATATTGCTGCTAAAAATAATCTTTCGATTAAACTAATAGGTGTTGTAGTAGGAGAAAAACTGGTTATTGAAAACATATTGGATGTATCCACTAAAAAAGCTTATGATGCCTGGTCAAATGGTTTTGAAAACACCCTATTCAACTAAAACAAATCATGCCTAAATTAAAAGAAGAGTGCGGAGTATTTGGAATTTATGGCCATATGGCTGCATCCAATCTTGCATATCTGGGTCTTTACTCACTTCAGCACAGAGGACAGGAAAGCGCTGGAATAGTCTCAACAGATGGAAACAAACTTTTTCATCATAGGGAAATGGGGCTTGTAACTGAAGTATTTGATGAAGAATCAATATCCGGGCTTAAAGGTTCTGCGGCTATTGGCCATGTAAGATATTCGACTACAGGATCAAGCCATAATAAAAACACACAGCCTTTGCTGATAACCTACGAAAAAGGCGAACTTGCAATTGGCCATAATGGCAACCTTACAAATGCCACATCCCTCAGGCAAGAACTTGAGATCGAAGGCTCTATCTTTCAATCCACAACTGACACTGAAGTGATTGTGCATTTGATTGCAAGATCAAAAGAACAGACTTTTTTAAAAAGAATAATAGAAGCACTCACAAGGTGCAGGGGCGCATACTCACTTGTTTTTCTTACCCCAAAGGCTTTAGTTGCAGCCAGGGACCCACAAGGCTTCAGGCCTTTAGTGTTGGGTGAAGTTGATGGTTCCTATGTCGTTGCTTCTGAGACTGCTGCTTTTGAACTTATTGAAGCCAAATACATAAGGGAAGTAGAGCCGGGTGAAGTTCTTATTATAAATGAAGACGGGCTTAAATCCTTCAAACCTTTTCCAAAAATGAAGCAGGCATCGTGCGTGTTCGAATATATTTATTTTTCAAGGCCTGATTCTTTTCTTGGAGAGAGAAATATATATCAGGTGAGAAAAGAAATGGGTCGCCAGCTAGCTGTGGAACATCCAGCAAATGCAGATATTGTTGTGGCTGTGCCAGATTCCGGAGTGCCAGCAGCTATGGGTTATGCAGAAGAACTTGGAATTCCACTCGAAATGGGTCTTTTAAGAAGCCACTATATTGGAAGAACTTTTATTCAGCCTAAACAGTCGATCAGAAATCTGGGTGTTAAACTCAAACTTAATGCAATAAAAGAAGTTATTAATGGTAAGAGTGTGGTTGTTGTAGATGATTCAATTGTGAGGGGCACAACCAGCAGAAAGATAATAAAAATGATACGTGAAGCAGGTGCAAAAGAGGTGCACATGAGAATAAGTTCACCTCCAATGAAATTTTCCTGCTATTACGGAATAGACACTCCTGTAAAAAATGAACTTATTGCCAATACACTTGAGATCGATGAGATCAATCATTATATAACTTCTGATACACTCGGCTACCTTAGCATTAAAGGAATAATGAAAGCTATTTCAAATTATAGTGAAATAGGAGAAAAAGAAAATTTTTGCCTTGCCTGTTTCGATGGAAATTATCCGGTAAAAATTACGGACGAAAAAATAACAAATCCTCAGCTCGATCTTTTTTAACTACCAATTGTCATGCCGTACTTGATACGGCATCAGTATCATGAGATAAAAAATCAAATAGCAACAATTTAGTGTTATCACAATAAAATGAATTTGAGATTGAATAAAAAATTCTTCTCAAAATTCTGGATCCCGGATCGGAATCCGGGATGATAAATTATTAATAACAAAATTACTACTTATCAATATCATCGAATCAGTAAACTTTTTAAAGTGAACAAAACTCTTGATATCACAAGATCAGTCATCGACAAAATATTTTTTGCAGTTGGGCTTTTCATTGGTTCACAAATACCAAATTTTATAGTGCAATACCGGCAAAGAGTTGGTGGACGGCTTGACCAGGCCAGAGAAAATCTTGAACAATTTCAGCAAATTGCAAACAAATTCCATAATGGAAGCATTACAGAGTTGATTAAAAAACATCTCTCCAGCGCTGATCCAACATTTAATGAAGAAGGTCTGGTAATAAAAAAGCTGGTGGAGAAAACAAACTATCTACTCGAAAGCTACAATTCACTAGATACAAACTTAATCAATCAGATCAAATATCTTATTTTCAATATTGATATGGAAATTGCTTCTGCTACTTGGTCAATTTATAAACCTGGGCTTATTCTTACAGTGGAAGAAATTATATGTGCATTGGTGTTTGGTTTTTTATTTAGCTTTGTGTTTTATTTATTTGCCTTATTTTTCAAGAAGATATTAAGATCATAAAAAAGAAGCCTGACTAATTTAGTTTTACATATACTTAATGCACTTTTTAATCTTCCCTCTTTTCTTTTTATCAGGAACTATATGAGAAGTTGGATAGATCCTATATGCATGTGCCCACTCATGTTTCAGAAGCGGCATAGGGCTTTCTTTTGCAAAAACATCCATTGAGATTATTAATATTTTTTCTTTTCTTTTAATATATCCCGCGCAGGTGCCATTATGATCGGGGCATTTAAAAACAGTATCAACTAAATAATGGGAAAAATTCCTGGCAAGATTACCTTTATCTTTAATATTAAAACACCTGTAAAATTCATCAAACTGCTTATCCATTTTCACGAGTGTGGATTTCAGTTCATTCCCTGATACTTCTCTTGATACCACTTTTAATCTGTGCTTTGGAGTTTTGTTCACTGGCAAACTATTTACAGTTTGTTGTAGTCTCTTAGTGTTTGATAATCCAACTTCTGGGGGGCTTATTGCTGCCCTTTGTGTACCGGTGCAGCTGATTGAAAAAAGTAGGACTAATATTGAAAGATATTTCATAAAAATACTCCCAGGTATGTGATATAGTTTTGGAAAGTTTACCTGAACAAGATTTGTAATAGACAATAATCAATACAATTTTCTAATAAAAGAATAAGAAAAGAGGATGTTACCCTTTTAAGCTTTTTAAAACCTTTTTAAGTTTTTCTTTCTGACCTTTAAACTCTTCAAACTTTCTTTTTTCTTTTTCCACAACATCTTTGGGGGCACGATCGATAAAATTTTTATTGTTAAGTTTTTTATCAGTCTGCTCGAGGTCTTTTGTGGCTTTGGCCAAGTCTTTAGAAAGTCTTTTAATTTCCTTTTCAAAATCAATAAGTCCTTCAACAGGGATCGCAATTTCAACACCGGCTATGATCTCAGCAACTGATTTATGTTTAGAATCTAATTTTCCAATAGTTAAATTGTCAATGGATGCAAGGTTTATAAGGTAAGTTTGGTTTTCTTCAATAATATCTTTAAATTTTTCATTATCAGGATTAAGGTTTACAGAAACTTTATCTGAAGGATGAAGGCCAATAATAGCCCTTAAAGATCTTACACCTACTATAATATTTTTTATAAACTCAATCTGATCATATTCCTCTTTATAATTATCATCTTCTGAATAAACAGGATAAGCAATATCAAGGATACTTTCGGTCTCACTACCTTGCCTTTTAGGAAGACTTATACGTTTACCCTTTAGAATTTGAAATATTTCTTCAGAAAGAAAAGGTGAAATTGGATGAAGTGCCGCTAATGACCTAATGAGAGTTTTCAAAAGAACGTTGAGGGTAAGGTTCTTTGTTTCAGAATCTGTTTTATAAAGTGAAAATTTTGAAAGCTCAATAAACCAGTCGCAATACTCGCCCCATATAAAGTGATAAATTGCCCCGGCAGTCTTATCAAACTCATAGTTATTAAAGGACTCTTCAACTTCTTTCAAAGTAAAATTGAGTTTTGTGATTATCCACTTATCGATATTTGAAAGACTATTCCCTTCAATTTCAGGATTATAAACAAATTCCTCATCAAGGTTGATAAATATAAATCTTGTGGCATTCCAGATCTTGTTCATAAAGTTTCTATAGCCTTCAATTACAGGGTAAGAAAGCTTGATGTCCCTACCCTGTGTTGCCAAAGCTGTTAAAGAAAACCTGAGAGCATCAGTGCCGTATTTATCTATCACTTCAAGGGGGTCAACCACATTCCCTTTCGTCTTACTCATTTTCTCGCCCTTTTCATCCCTAATAAGGCCGTGGATATAAACGTCTTTAAAGGGAACATCATCCATAAACTTGAGACCTGACATTATCATCCTGGCGACCCAGAAAAAAATAATATCAAAACCGGTAATAAGGCAGGAAGTCGGATAATAATGTTTTAGCTCGGGCGTCTCCTCCGGCCAGCCTAGTGTTGAAAAGGGCCAAAGCCCGGACGAAAACCACGTATCTAAAACATCAGGATCCCTTTTTAATTCTACTTTCTTTCCATAATACTTTTCTGCTGTACTTATTGCATCCTGTTCATTAAGTTTAACAAAGATAGCCCCATCAGGTCCATGCCAGGCAGGTATCTGATGTCCCCACCAAAGCTGGCGTGAAATACACCATGGCTCAATATTTTTCATCCACTCAAAATAGGTGTTTTCCCAAAATTTTGGATGAAATTTTATTTTATCAGTTTCAACAACTTTAATAGCTTCAACCGCAAGTTTTTCTGCATCCACATACCACTGATCTGTAAGCCAGGGCTCAATCACCACTCCTGACCTGTCGCCATAGGGAACTGTATGTTGCGTTTCTTCCACTTCAACCAGAAGATCAAGCTCTTCCAGATCATTAACTACTTTTTTTCTGGCATCAAACCTGTCAAGTCCAATGTATTTTTGAGGTACTTCCTCATTCAAAGTGCCATCAGCATTTAAAATATTTATCATGGAAAGATCATGTCTTTTCCCAACCTCAAAATCATTAAAGTCATGGGCAGGAGTAATTTTTACAGCTCCAGTTCCCTTTTCAGGATCACTGTATTCATCTGCAACAATAGGAATTTTTCTTCCAACAAGTGGTAAAATTACTTTTTTGCCAACAAGCCGTGTATATCTTTCATCAGAAGGATGAACTGCCACAGCAGTATCCCCAAGCATTGTTTCAGGCCGGGTAGTAGCAACAATAATAAAACCGTCTTCACCTTCAACAGGATATTTTATATGCCAGTAATTTCCTTTTACTTCTTTTTGTTCAACTTCAAGATCAGAAATAGCTGTTAAAAGATTCGGATCCCAGTTAACAAGCCTCTTATCCCTGTAGATTAGCCCTTCATTGTAAAGATCTACAAATACTTTTTTTACAGCTTCTGATAAACCTTCGTCAAGTGTAAACCTCTCCATATCCCAATCGGGAAGAACGCCTAAGCTTCTAAGCTGTTTTACTATTTGTCCACCTGAAGCTTCTTTCCATTCCCAAACTTTTCCAAGAAACCCCTCCCTTCCAAGATCATTTTTACTAACCCCATCCTTTGCAAGCTCCCTTTCAACCATCATCTGGGTCGCAATACCCGCATGGTCCATGCCCGGAACCCAAAGGACGTCAAATCCTTTCATTTTTTTGTACCTTACAAGTATGTCTTGAAGCGTATTATTAAGTGCATGGCCTATATGAAGAGAACCTGTAACATTAGGTGGAGGAATAACAATGGAAAATATATCTTTATTATCTGTTATTTGGGATTTATGAAGATTATTATCAATCCAGAATTTATAATTTTTATCTTCAACTTTTTTTGGATCGTAACTCTTATCCATTTTACGAGGAATATATTAAAGAAGCATGCCGAAATAATTATATTCCGGCACGCATAATTTGAAATGATTTAGTTTTCTACAACCTGTTCTTTTGGAGTTTCGGGAGTGGGAACAGGAATTTCAGGTACATCAACTTCAATATCAATGTTTCTATACATTGGAAGTCCTGTACCGGCAGGAATCAACCTTCCCATAATAACGTTTTCTTTAAGTCCACGAAGATTATCTTCCCTTCCTTCACAGGCAGCTTCAGTCAACACCCTTGTGGTTTCCTGGAAAGATGCTGCAGAAAGCCAGCTATCGGTACTTAAAGATGCCCTTGTAATTCCAAGCAATAGAGGTTCGGCTGAAGCTGGTTTACCATCCTGCGCCATAACCCTCTCATTTTCTTCAAAGAAAACGTGTTTTTCAATTGCCTCACCTACAAGTAGTGTAGTGTCTCCCGGATCCTTAATCCTTACCCTTCTAAGCATCTGTTTCACAATTACTTCAATATGTTTATCATTAATTTTCACGCCCTGAAGCCTGTAAACTTCTTGAATTTCATCAACAAGATAGTTTGTAAGAGCTTTTTCACCCCTTATTCTTAGAATATCATGAGGGTTTACAGCACCGTCAACCATCTGATCACCGGAAGTTACAACCTCACCTTCCCTTACAAGAATATGTTTACCTCTCGGCACTAGATACTCTTTTGGTTCACCAATCTCAGGGGTAACAACAACTCTCTTTTTACCTTTAAGGTCTTTACCGTAAGAAACAACTCCATCAATCTCACTCACAATTGCTGGATCCTTTGGAAGCCTTGCTTCGAAAAGCTCAGCAACCCTTGGAAGACCACCCGTGATATCTTTTGTTTTTGAAGTGGCCCTTGGAATCTTTGCCACAACATCACCAGCTTCTATCTCATCACCTACATTAACCTCAATAATTGCACCAATCGGCAATGGATACTGAGTAGTCTTACCATCTTCACTTTTAATATTAAGTGATGGATGAAGATCAAGGTTTTTAGTCTCCATTACAACCCTTTTGAAAATACCTGTAACTTCATCAACCTGTTCTTTGTAAGTGACACCCTGCTCAAGATCTTTAAATTTAACTTTACCTTTCATCTCTGTGATAAATGGAGTAGTGTAAGGATCCCACTCAGCAAGTGTCTGGCCTTCTTTAACCTTATCACCTTCCTTAATATTGAGGCGCGCTCCAAGCATTAGAGGGTATCTTTCCCTTTCATAACCTTTGGAATCAACGATTATTAAAACACCTGTCCTGTTAATAACAACAAGATGGCCGTCTCTTCCCATAACAGTTTTAACCCTGGAAAATTTTATTTCACCAGAGTTTTGGTTTTCAAGTGTATTCTCAGCAGCACTCTGACTTGCAGCACCACCAATATGGAATGTTCTCATTGTAAGCTGTGTTCCAGGCTCACCAATTGACTGTGCTGCAACAATACCTACAGCCTCACCCATATTTATGAGTTTTCCTGTGGATAAGTTTCTGCCATAACAAAGTTTACAAACACCAAGCCTTGTCTCACATGTTAGAACTGATCTTATCCTGACTTCTGTGATACTTGCCGCTTCATCAATTTTTCCTACCGCTTCTTCATCTACTTCACTGTTGGCTGTAGCAATAACTTCCCCTGAAACAGGATCTTTTATATCATCAAGTATAACCCTTCCAAGGACCCTGTCTCCGACTCTTTCAATTATTTCACCGCCTTCAACAAGATCACTTACTATAATCCCTTCTTCAGTGCCACAATCCTGTTCATTCACCATTACTTCCTGTGCAACATCAATGAGCCTTCTTGTAAGATAACCTGCATTAGCAGTCTTAAGCGCAGTATCTGCAAGCCCTTTTCTTGCACCGTGAGTGGAAATAAAATATTGAAGCACCGTAAGGCCTTCCCTGAAGTTTGAAGTAATGGGAGTTTCAATAATCTCACCTGAAGGTTTTGCCATTAGCCCCCTCATTCCTGCAAGCTGCCTTACCTGGGTCTGGCTTCCCCTTGCCCCTGAATCAATCATCATATAGATAGGATTAGAGCTGGCACCAGTGGCAACATCACCATTTTCCATTACTACCTGCTCAGAAGAAATGTTTTTCATCATTGCCTGGGCAACTTCATCACTTGTTCTTGCCCAAATATCAATAACCTTGTTGTAACGTTCACCATCGGTAATTAATCCTTGCGAGTACTGATTTTGAACTTTTAGCACTTCATCCTGTGCACCATCAAGCATAGCCTTTTTGGAATCAGGAATTACCATATCTGAAATTGATATTGAAGCCCCTGACTTTGTGGAATATTTAAAACCGAGTGTTCTTAACCTGTCTGCCAGAAGAACCGTGTTCTTTCCGCCGGAGATCCTAAAGCAGTTATCTACAAGACCCTCAGTGGCCCTTTTAGTCATAACCTTGTTGACAAGCTCAAAGGGAATCCCCTCTGGCATTACTTCATAAAGAAGCACCCTTCCAACTGTAGTATCAAAAAGTTTTCCTTCTACTTTAACTTTCACCTTTGCATGTATTCCAACTTCACCTGCCTCATAGGCAAAGGAAACTTCTTCAGCGGATGAAAATATTTTACCGCTGCCAACATCAACTGCAGCATCTCTTGTCATATAGTAAAGCCCAAGCACGATATCCTGCGTTGGAAGAATTATCGGTTTTCCATGCGCTGGGGAAAGAATATTATTTGTAGACATTACAAGGGAACGGCACTCCGTCTGGGCCTCTATTGATAAAGGCACATGTACAGCCATCTGGTCACCATCAAAATCCGCATTATAAGCAGGGCAAACAAGTGGATGGAGCTGAATTGCCTTATCTTCAACCAAAATTGGTTCAAATGCCTGAATACTCAAACGGTGAAGCGTAGGGGCACGGTTAAGGAGCACAGGGTGTTCTTTAATAACTTCATCAAGTGCATCCCATACAATTGGTGCTTCCTGTTCAACAAGCTTTTTGGCAATCTTGATTGTAGCAGCAGCGCCCCATAATTCGAGCTTTTGATAAATAAACGGACGAAATAGTTCAACAGCCATCTGCTTTGGAAGACCACACTGATGAAGCTTAAGGTCCGGGCCAACTGTAATAACAGAACGTCCTGAATAATCGACCCTCTTACCTAAAAGGTTTTGCCTGAATCTTCCCTGTTTTCCTTTTATAATGTCACTTAAACTTTTTAGGGGCCTGTGATTATGTCCAAGGACAGGCCTTCCTCTTCTTCCATTTTCCAAAAGTGCATCAACCGATTCCTGGAGCATTCTCTTTTCATTTCTTACAATAATATCAGGTGCACCAAGTTCCAGTAGTTTTTTCAATCTGTTATTTCTATTTATTACCCTTCTATACAGATCATTAAGATCAGAGGTGGCAAATCTTCCTCCATCAAGTGGCACAAGTGGCCTTAGATCTGGTGGAAGCACGGGAATTCTTGTAAGTATCATCCACTCAGGATGATTTTTTGATTTTCTAAAAGCCTCAGAAATTCTTAATCTTTTTGCAATCCTTGCCCTTTTAATTGGAGAAGATGTTTCTTTCATTTCAAGTCTTAGTTGCTCGGAAAGCTCAAGGAGGTCAATCTTTTTAAGCATCTCCCTTATAGCTTCAGCACCCATACCAACTTTAAATGAATGACCAACCTCATCCACAAGCCTTCTGTATCTGTCTTCACTGACAACTTCTGCGAATTTAAGATCTGTCTGGCCTGGATCCATCACAACATAAGATTCAAAATACAATACTTTTTCAAGATCTTTTAATGTCATATCAAGGAGCATCCCTATTCTTGTCGGAATACTTCTTAAAAACCATATATGGGCAACAGGGGAGGCAAGCTCGATATGCGCCATCCTTTCCCTTCTTACTTTGGAGGAAATTACTTCAACACCACATTTTTCACAGGTGATTCCTCTATGTTTCAGTCTTTTATATTTACCACAGGTACATTCATAATCTTTTACCGGGCCAAATATCTTTGCACAAAAAAGGCCGTTTCTCTCCGGCTTGAATGTCCTGTAATTAATTGTTTCCGGTTTCTTAACTTCTCCGTTAGACCATGATTTTATTCTCTCAGGAGAAGCAATGGAAATCTTTACTGAAGAATAATCAGAAGGATTCTTTGGTTTTTCAAAAAGTGTATCTATATCCACTTATACGGTTCCCTCCAGCTATAAATTTATAGTTAATTTTAAACGTCGACTTCTTCAAGCAGTTCTATATCAAGACCAAGTGCCTGAAGCTCTTTTTGCAGTACTTTAAATGATTCGGGGAGTCCTGGTTCAAATTTCATATCCCCTTTGACAATGGAATCAAATATCCTTGTCCTACCCACTACATCATCAGACTTAATTGTAAGAAACTCCTGGAGCGTATACGCAGCACCATATGCCTCAAGTGCCCATACTTCCATCTCTCCAAGTCTTTGTCCACCAAAATGGGCCTTACCACCAAGTGGCTGCTGGGTTACAAGTGAATATGGCCCAATAGCCCTTGCATGAATTTTCTCTTCAACAAGATGGTGAAGTTTTAACATATACATAACACCAACACATACTTTTTGATCAAAAGGCTCACCTGTTCTGCCATCAAACAGAATTGTCTTTGCATCATCAGGTACATCGGCAAGATCAAGTATTTTTCTTATCTCGGTTTCAGCTGCCCCATCAAATAC
Source organism: Deltaproteobacteria bacterium (assembly GCA_029262295.1). Classification (GTDB taxonomy): domain Bacteria; phylum Desulfobacterota_D; class UBA1144; order Nemesobacterales; family Nemesobacteraceae; genus JAJCZR01. The sequence continues at coordinate 18,954 of JAJCZR010000043.1, forward strand.
AGGGGACATTACTGGTATACCATTTTTAAACTTCTTCACCATACTTACAAGCTCATCTTTATTCATTGAATTGATAAGCTTTGATGTCTCTTTAGAAGAAGTGCCAGAATAAACATTATTAAGTTTTTCTTTTAAACTATCCGCACTAAATTCTGTTTCAATATACTCATTTAGTTGCCTTCCAAGCTCTTTTGCCCCCCAACCAAGATGTGTTTCAAGAATTTGACCAACGTTCATCCTTGAAGGAACACCAAGTGGGTTTAAAACCATATCAACAGGCCTTCCATCTGGCAGATAGGGCATATCTTCTTCTGCAAGTATTTTTGAGATAACACCTTTGTTACCATGCCTTCCAGCCATTTTATCACCAACTTGAAGCTTTCTTTTAACTGCAAGGCGTACCTTAACAATTTTTAAAACTCCTGGTGGAAGTTCGTCAGGTTTAATAAGTTTTGATATTCTCTGTTCGTAAACCATATTCACTAAATCCATCTGCTCTATGGTTTTTTGAACAAGTTTCTTTAATTCACTCTCAGCATCGGCATCACTTTTTACACCAATGTCAGCCAGTTTCTCAAGTGGAATAGTATCTATTACTTCATCATCTATCACATCACCGCTTTTTAGCACAGTTTTTCTGTTAAGTGTGATTTTTGTGGATGATTTTTTCCCTTTTAGTATTGTTTTTATTCTTTCAAGGGCATCGTGCCTTAATATCTCAACTTCTTCTTCTTTATCCTGCTTTAATTTTGTAACTTCAAGGGTTTCAATACTTTTTGATCTTTCATCTTTATCAACTGCCCTTGAGATCAGTGTTTTCACATCAATTACTGTTCCGTAAACACCCGGGGATGCCTTTAAAGATGAATCCTTCACATCACCTGCTTTATCTCCAAATATTGCCCTCAAAAGCCTTTCTTCTGGTGACAATTGAGTCTCACCTTTAGGAGAAATTTTTCCAACAAGAATATCACCTGGCTTTACTTCTGCACCAATTCTTATAATTCCGCTATCATCAAGGTTTCTTAAAATCTCATCTCCAACATTCGGAATATCACGGGTAATTTCTTCCCTGCCGAGTTTTGTTTCCCTTGCCACACATTCAAGCTCTTCAATATGTATGGATGTAAAATCATCATCTTTAACTACTCTTTCGCTTATCAGGATAGCATCTTCAAAGTTGTATCCACCCCAAGGCATAAAAGCTACAACCATATTTTGGCCAAGTGCAAGCTCACCCGAATCAATAGATGGGCCATCTGCAATTACCTGGTTTTTAACAACCTTATGTCCTTTTTTAACTATAGGTGTCTGGTTCCAGCAAGAACTCTGATTAGACTTTTGATATTTCATTAAGTTGTAAATATCAACCCCACCTTCTTCATTTTTACTTCCGGTGGACTTTACAACTATCCTTGTTGCATCAACATACTCAATCTCACCGTCTCTTTTAGCAGTGATTGCCACGCCTGAATCCTTTGCAACGGTGCTTTCAAAACCAGTTCCAACAAGTGGGGAAACAGTTCTAATAAGAGGCACGGCCTGACGTTGCATGTTAGAGCCCATAAGTGCCCTGTTGGCATCATCGTGTTCAAGAAAAGGGATTAATGAAGCTGAAACAGAAACAAGCTGAGATGGGGAAACATCCATAAGCTGCACTTTTTCTTTTTCAACCATCATAAATTCGCCCTTATACCTGGCAGAAATAAAATCAGTTAAAAAATTACCATCATCATCAAGCTCCGCATTTGCCTGCGCAATGATATACTGCTCTTCAGAAAGTGCATTTAGATCAACAATCTCCGCGGTTACATTTGAATCTTTTACAACTCTGTAAGGTGTTTGAATAAAACCAAAATCATTTATCTTTGCATAAGTACTTAAGCTTGATATTAAACCGATATTTGGTCCTTCAGGGGTTTCAATAGGGCAAATTCTTCCATAATGTGATGAATGAACATCACGCACTTCAAAACCAGCCCTTTCCCTTGTAAGGCCACCAGGACCAAGTGCACTTAACCTTCTTTTATGTGTAATTTCAGAAAGAGGGTTTGTCTGGTCCATAAACTGTGAAAGCTGCCCTGTTGTATAAAACTCTTTTACAACTGAGGTAACAGTTTTGGGAACTAATATTTCACTAGGCATAAGGTTTTCAATTGTCTGATAACCCATTTTTTCTTTCACTGATCTTGCAAGCCTTTCAAGGCCGTGATAAAAACGGTCTTCAATAAGCTCGCCTACAGTTCTTACCCTTCTATTGCCAAGATGATCTATATCATCTATAAATCCCCGGCCACCTTTAAGGTCAAGAAGATATTTAATACTCAGAATAATGTCTTCAGGTTCAAGTCTTAGCTGGTCCTCAGGCACATCCCTTTTTAACTTATAGTTAATTTTGATACGTCCGACCTTTGATAAACGGTATGTATCGGGGTTAAAAAACATATTGTCAAAAAATGTTTCAGCCACACTTAAAGTAGGTGGGTCAGTCGGCCTGAATTTCTTATAAACTTCAGTAATTGCGTCTTCTTTTGTATCAACCTTATCGCTAAGGAGAGTACTTCTTAATGATGCAACAAATGAAATATTATCAATATAAAAAACATTAAACGATTTAATACCTGCCGCTCTTAGCTCAGACACAGTATCTTCAGTTATTGTTTCATTGAATTCTAATATTACTTCCCCGGTATTTGTATCAACAATATCCTCAGCGGAAAACTTTCCATGAATATCAAATTCTTCAACCGGGATGTTGGTAATATTCTCTTTTTTCAATTTTTCCAGGAGGCTTCTTACAAACCTTCTTCCTTTTCTGGCAACAACATCCCCGGTTTTAGGATTGGGAATATCTTTTGTGGCCTTTTGATAGCCAATTATCTCATCATTTATATCTTTAGTAATTCCATCAGCTTCAATATAAACTTTCTCAACAGGATAAAACCGGTTCATTATTGCTTTATCATCAAGTCCCATTGCTTTAAGAAGCACAGTTACATGAAACTTCTTTTTCCTGTCAATTCTTACATGCAGAATATCTTTCGAGTCAAATTCAAAATCAAGCCATCTTCCATCTTGCGGAACTATCCTTGCAGAAAAAGACCCTCTTCCAAGTGAGTTGTTTTTATCTTTTACCTGATCAAAAAACACGCCCGGTGATCTGTGAAGTTGATTAACAATTACCCTTTCCGTGCCATTAACAATAAAAGAACCATTCTCGGTCATAAGGGGAATTTCGCCAAAATAAACTTCCTGTTCCTTAATGTCACGAATGGTTTTCTCCCCTTTGGGATCATCCTCAGGAATATCCCATATTATTAACCGGAAAGTTACGTATAAAGGCGCAACATAGGTATAACCCTTAAGCCTGCACTCAACGGGTTCATACTTTGTGTTATCAAGCCTATACTTTATGTAGTCTAAAGAAGCCTTGCCATTATAGTCTTCAACTGGAAACACGGCTTTAAATGCACCATTAAGGCCTTTCTCCAAACGCTCTTCAATTGGGATATCGGTCTGAAGAAACTCTTTATAAGACTTAAGCTGCACTTCCAGCAGATGGGGGATCTCCAGCACCGGAGGAATCTCAGAAAAATTTTTCCTTAGTTTATAAGCCTCAATATTATCTATACTCAAGATTCAAACCCCCTAATATTTTCAAAAATGATAGCAATAAAAAACAGACTCAAAAAAACTTTATTAGCTAACTTCAATAGTAGCACCAGATTCTTCGAGTTTCTTTTTAATCTCTTCGGCTTCTTCTTTAGTAACCCCTTCTTTAATAGCTTTTGGGGCACTTTCAACAAGCTCTTTAGCTTCTTTCAATCCAAGTGATGTAACTTCCCTTACTGCTTTAATCACCTGAATCTTCTGTCCGCCAACTTCTTTAAGAACAACGCTGAATTCATCTTTTTCAGCAGCCGCTGCTGGTGCATCTCCTGCAGGCGCTGCGCCTGCTGCCACTGCAACTTGTGGTGCTGCAGCTGTCACATCAAACTTGTCTTCAACCTCTTTTATTAACTCAGATATCTCAAGCATACTTGCATTTTCCAGGTATGAGAGTACATCCGTTCTGTTTATCTCAGCCATTTTGGCTTTCCTCCTTGAAGGTAATATTATTGTTTTTATTCACTTTTTTTATCTTTTACTGCACTTAGTGCATACACAACTTTTGTCTGCATCTGCTTAAGTGTTGTAGCCACATTACTCATTGGTACAGAGAGAAGAGTAATAAACTTTGTAATAAGTTCTTCCCTTGAAGGCAACCTGGAAATCTGCATTATTTCCTCAAAACCAACTACTTTACCCTCAACTATACCACCCTTTATCTTTAGGGCAGGAAGATCTTCCAGGGAATCAACAAATACCTTGGCAACTTTTGGTGAGTCTTCCTCACAAATTGCAACTGCCGTCGGCCCTTGAAAAAGATCATTGATTCTTTCAATGTCAGTTTCTTCCGATGCCTTTATCAGAAGAGAATTTTTTACAACTTTTAAATCTGCATTTGCAGCTTTGACACCTCTTCTGAGCTTTTCGATCTCTTTTACATTTAAGCCCTTGTACTCAACTACAAAAATTGAGGGTGAAGACTTAAAAGCCTCAGAAAGATTGTCAATTATTTCCTGTTTTGCAGCTTTATTTAACATTTCATTCTCCTGGCCAGATTCTCAATCAGGCAGCAATATCAAAATTTTTCAGTTCTTCCCTTAAATCTAGAGTGTCTATATTTATCCCCGGTCCCATTGTTGTGGAAACAGAAACCTTTCTTAAAAAAGCACCTTTAGATGAAGCAGGTTTCATTTTGGTTAGATTATCCATAAAAGAAAGAAAATTTTCTTTTATTTTTTGTGCACCAAAAGAAATTTTTCCAATTGGGGCATGCACTACCCCACCTTTATCATTTTTAATCTCAATACGGCCAGCTTTAGATTCTTTCACAGCTTTTTCAACATCAACTGTAACAGTGCCAACTTTTGGACTGGGCATTAGCCCTCTTGGTCCAAGAAATTTACCAAGCTTACCCACCTCAGACATTACATCAGGTGTGGCAATAGCAACATCAAAACCAAGCCAGTTTTCCTTTGTAATCTTTTCTATAAGCTCTTCAAGCCCAGCATAATCAGCACCGGCGCTTTTTGCCTCAGAAGCTTTATCATCCTTAGCAAAAACAAGCACTTTCATATCTTTTCCAGTACCATGAGGTAAGTTTAAAGCTGTCCTCATCTGTTGATTAGCCTGACGAGGGTCTATTCCAAGCTTGATAGCCACATCAACTGAAGCATCAAATTTGGCAAAATGAGTATCCTCAAGCAACTTCATTGCTTCATCAACAGAATATAAAGCTAATTTATCAACTTTTTTACTTGCTTCTAAGAAATTTTTTCCTTTAGACATCTTATCTATTTCTCCAAAATTATTGTCTTAAACTTTTACCCTATTACATCAATTCCCATACTTCTGGCAGTTCCTCTAACAATATTGATCGCAGCATCCACATCTTCGGTGTTAAGGTCTTGAAGCTTTGTTTCAGCAATTTCCTTTACCTGGGAGGAAGTAACCTTTCCTGCTTTAACCCTTGGGACCTGGCCCGATCCTTTTCCAACTTTAGCCGCCTTTTTAAGAAGATAAGACACAGGGGGCGTCTTAACTTCAAAATCAAAAGACCTGTCTGCAAAAACTGTTACTGTTACGGGCAAAAGACCTTCTGTATTTGCGGTAGCAGCATTAAAAGCCTTGCAAAACTCCATTATATTTACACCTTTTTGCCCCAAAGCTGGGCCAACAGGAGGTGCAGGAGATGCTTTTCCAGCATCAATTAAAAGCTTAATATAACCATCTATCTTCTTCATTATTAAATCTTCTCCACTTGATTGAAATCGAGTTCAATTGGTGTTGTTCTACCAAATATTGTTACAAGGACCTGCACTCTTGCTTTTTCCGGCTTGATTTCCTCTATTACCCCGGAAAAATTAGCAAAAGGACCTTCAATTACTTTTACTGTCTCACCTTTTTCAAAAGCCACTTTAGGTTTAGGTTTTAAAGTACCTTCCTGTATCTGGGTTTTGATTTTGTTTACTTCGTCTTCTCCTACATCTGGCACTGAATCTGGATCTATTTTGCCATCTTTAGGTCTTCCTCCAACAAAACTAATCACCTTTGGAAATTCTCTTATAAAATGCCAAGTCTCCTCATTAAGTGCCATTTTTACCAAAATATATCCAGGAAAAAACTTTCTGACCGATGTTTTTTTCTTACCACCCTTTTGAGTTTCAACTATTGTTTCAGTTGGCACTAAAATTTCTTCTACATCAAGGTGCTTGAACTGTTTTCTTCCAAGCCTATCCTCAATTTGTGACTTCACCTTGTCTTCAAAACCAGTATTTACGTGAACAATATACCACTTACTCGACATTAAATAACCAAACCTTACTAACTATATAGTTAGCTTAAAATAAGACCAAACAAATATGAAAAAAAGTAATCAATCACAGAGAAAAAAAGAGCAAAAAAACCGGTAATCACAAGAACAGCTATAGTTGATTTAAAGGCATCGCCTCTTGTAGGCCAGGTTATTCTTTTAACTTCAGATTCAACATCCTTTGCAAACTCAATTGTATCAGTTTTTAGTTTATCCATATTTGCCATATCTAATTAATCCTTTTGCAGGGCAGGAGGGAATTGAACCCCCAACCTGCGGTTTTGGAGACCGCCGCTCTGCCAATTGAGCTACTGCCCTAATTTATATCCTATTCAACAATACTGGTAACAACACCTGCGCCTACTGTCCTGCCACCTTCTCTTATTGCAAACCGAAGTTGCTCTTCCATTGCCACTGGTGCTATTAACTCAACTTCCATGTTGATGTTATCTCCTGGCAT
>JAJCZR010000044.1 GCA_029262295.1 Deltaproteobacteria bacterium
ACTTCAATAACTTTATCAACACTCATTGTGTATGCATCAGAAGCATCAGCTGGGCGCCAGAATGCGCAGAAAAGGCATTCAGTATCACAGACATTCGTGTAGTTGGGATTTGTGTCTGCAACAAATGTGACAATATTCTCTGGGTTAAACCTTTTTCTTACTATATCTGCGAGTGCACCAAGTTGCAGGATATCGCCTTTTTTAAGTAGGAAAAGTGCTTCTTCGGAGCTAATCCTTTTTTCTTCAACAACTTTTTTATATATATTTTGCAGTTTCATAGAGTTTTTTATTGAACCTAATTTGAAATATTGTGTCAATGTAATGCATTAAAGTTTATATACTTTAAAAATAAATAGAAATTACGGGATAAATGTGTAGATTCTATACTGATGAAATTAAGTAGATTACTTTATTTTTTGTTTTGCCTCATATTCACAATTTTTATTTCTCCGAAAGTATTTTCAGCGGAAATAAATGAATCATGGATGAATATTTACTCCGGGCCAGATGATATTTCAAACCCAATTGGTTATTCATATTCCAAAGTTGAAAAAAATGCCGAAAAAACAGTGGCCTATGAAGAAAGTGAGATAAACATAAAGGTTTTTCAGACTGAAAATAAAGTATCAACAAAAGCCAAATATGAACTTACTGGTGATAAACTTCAGGCATTTAATTATAGTTTGGAATCCTTTCCGCAAAATTTCAAAATTAAAGGGGAAAGAAAAGACGGAAAGCTTTTGATTGCAACATTTACAGGTTCAGGTTCCACGGAAAAGCTACTTGAAATAGGAGATAATTTTATTATTCCGCCGCTTGTGCCAACCTGGCTTTCAAATGGCAGGTTAACAGCTGGTGCAAACTATGAGATAATTATATTTGATCCGTTTATGGTTGCATCTAACTTTCCAAAAGAAAAATTAATCTCAAAAATAAATGTTTTAGGAAAAGAAAGTATCCAGATTGACACAGAAAAAATAGAGGCTTTCAAAGTGAATTTTAATTTTTTTGGGGCAGACTCACAATTTTGGATTAAAGAAGATGGCACAATTGTGAAAGAAATAATTCCGCCGGGACTTGTTTCCCTTAGATCGACAAAAAACAATGTAGTCGGAAGAAGGCTTAAAGGGTTTGATATTGTTGGAAAAACCTCAATTGTGGCAAATAAAAAGATAAGTAAACCGAGAGAATCAAAGTATCTGAAGTTTAAACTGAATGAAATTGATTATGATGGGCTTAATATTGTGGATAACTACAGCCAGTTTAAAAATGGGTCTGTTTATGAGATAAAGATTAAAGATATAGAAAATGAGGCTCCTGCAAGTACTGCCAGTGACTCCAATGAATATCTTTTACCAACAAATTTTGTTCAAAGTAGCAATCAAAAGATCAAAAGCCAGGAGGAATCAATAACAAAAGGCAATAAAAACAAGATTGAGGGTATAAAAGCGATAAACACTTGGGTTTATGAAGAAGTTGAAAAAACCCCTGTCTTAAATGTTCCAAACTCACTTGATGTACTTAATTCCAAAAAAGGGGATTGCAATGAGCATGCAGTCTTATTTGCAGCACTTGCAAGGTCATATGGCGTGCCAACAAAAATTGCACTTGGGCTTGTATATCTTGATGGCAGATTTTCCTATCATGCGTGGAATGAAGTTTATCTTGGAAGATGGGTTCCAGTTGATTCCACTTTCGGGCAGTTTCCCTCTGATGCCACACATATAAAACTTGTTGAAGGTGGGATAGAAAACAGTATTGAGATAGTTAAACTTGTTGGAAAGTTAAATATCCAGATATTAGAGGTATATTAATTGGTAATGAATAATTCAAGTTTCTTAATTTTAATTTTATCAGGCTTTCTATTCATGGTTTCCTGTGCCAAGGACTATAATTCTCTAACTGACCTTGAAAAGAAAGTTGGTTCAACTACTGAGCAAAACTTTGATAACAAAGACAGGTCGCAAGCCTATTACCACTTTACGCTTTCTCAAATCTATTTTTACAGAATGCAGTTTGCTGATTCTCTAAATGAACTTAAAGAAGCCGAGAATCTCGACCCTGGTTCTTCACTCATAAAATATCATCTTGGGGTTTTGTATCTTCTTTTAAATTCAAATGACCTTGCCGTTACAAAGCTTGAGGAGGCAATTAAACTAAATCCTCGCAATCCACTTCCTTATAAAGCACTGGGAAGGCTGTTTACAAATTATGAAAGTGACGAAATAAAAAAGCGCGGAAAAAAACTTCTGAAAAAAGCCATAAAGATCGACCCTAAAGATCATGAACTTTATCTTTTTCTTGCAATAAACAGCATTATTACAAGCGATATAGAAAATGCAAAAGAATATCTGGATAAAAGCCTCACATTTTACACTGAAGATGCAAGGGTCTACTTTTACCTTGGAAGTATTGCGAGAGAGAAAAAAGATCTTTATACAGCGTTTGACCTCTATAAACAGTCGCTTACTTACCAACCATCTTATTATCCCGCCCTTATTTCACTGGCAGATGTTGCAGAAGAATTAAACTCTGAGCAGGAAGCTATTAACTATTTTGAGAGGGCAATCAGTGATTTCCCGTACTCAATAGATGTTTTTATTAGTTATGGAAACATGCTCTATAAGATGAAAATGCTTGATGAGGCACTTATCCAGTATGAAAATGCTGAAGTGCTTGATACAACTAACCTTCAAATAAAATATAGAATTGGGCTTGTTCACCTGGAAAATAAACAGTATGAAAAGTCAATTGAAAAACTAAATAAGATCCTTTCCGAAAAGCCGGATCATGATGGATCAAAGTACTATCTGGCACTGAATTATATTGATCTTGAAAACTACACAATAGCTTCTTCTCTGTTAAAACAGATACTTCCAGGTTCTGATTTCTATGACAATGCCGTTGTACAAAGGGCCGTGATACATGAGAAAAATAATGATGATGATAAAGCACTTAATATTTTAGAGGCAGAATACAAAGGAAATCCTGATAATCAAATACTCGTAAACTTTTTAGGCTCTTTCTATAAAAAGCTGAACAGAATTGATGATACAATTGATCTTTACAAAAATTTTTTGCAAAGGCACCCAAAAGATGAAGTGGTCCGCTACTCACTTGGCGTTGCTTATTATCATGACGATCAAATCGTAAAATCAATTAATGCAATGAACAAAATCACAGAGATAAATCCATCACATGCTGATGCTATCAACTTCATAGGTTATACCTATGCCGAAAGGGGTGAGAGGCTTGATTATGCGGAGAAACTCATAAGAAAGGCATTGAAGATTGAACCAAACAGCGGATATATTATCGACAGCCTTGGTTGGGTTTACTACCAAAAAGGGGATTTTGAAAATGCACTTAAATACCTCACAAAGGCAGTGCAGCTTGCACCCGATGATCCTTCAATAATTGAACATCTGGGTGATGCGTATCACAAAAAAGGAAACAAAAGCCTTGCTGTGAAAAACTACAATAGGGCACTTGAGATACTTTATTCCGATAAAGAACTTAAAGCAGAGTTGAACGATCTTGAACAAAGATTAAAAGAGAAAGTGAAAGAGATTCAGTTAAATGAAGTTTAAAATTACGCTTGTTTTATTTGCAGCACTTCTTTCCTCCTGTGCAAGCAGAACCTATAACGTTACCCTTCAAAATGTTGATGTTGATAGCATAGTGAGTGAGGTAAAAGCCAATCATGAAAGCTTTAGCTCAATAAGGGCACTTGCAAACATATCTATTTTAAATGATGGTGAAAATATAAAGTTTCGTCAGGTAACTGTGGCAAAAAAAGATAATATGCTTCGCATTGAAGCGCTTGCAATCTTTGGGGCTGTGATAGCACAGATATTCTCAGATAGTGAAAAAGTGTACCTTTCAACGAGGTATGAGCAGGTAGTTTTTGATAATACATCTGATTTTAAATTTGCATTTCTCTATCCTGATATTCCCCAGGAGCTTGGAGTGGGTGAGCTTGTGAACATACTTCTTGCAAATCCGCCTGTAGATATTTGGCAAAGCAAATACAGTGTGGATTTTGATGGTAATTCAAAAAAGATGATCGTCAGTTTTGATAACCCAGAGGAAGTGCAAATTGAAATTAACCCTGAAAAAAAGGTTATGGAAAAAATCAGCTACCTATTATCAAGCGGAGTGAAAGCCGAAATAGTTTACAGTGATTTCAAGAAGGTTTCGGAGAGCAAGTTTTTCCCTAAAAGAATTCAACTTATAAGCGAGCAGTATAATCTCAGTGTTGTTTATAATAATGATTTTGAGATAAATCCGGTTTTGGATATTTCTATCTTCAGGCCTGGCGTGTAAACTTCTTTCCCAAAAAAGTGGGGCATTTTTTGTCTGATTTAAAACATTCACAAAAATTCACAATTAATAACAAACTTGGTCTTCATGCAAGGGCAGCTGCTGTGTTTGTAAGGTTAACCAGCAAATTCAACTCCGAGGTTACAGTTAAAAAAGATGATCTTGAGATTGATGGAAAAAGTATTTTAGGGGTTTTATCACTTGCTGCTGTGAGGGGTACCAAATTAGAAGTGAAAATAGTAGGGGACGATGCAGAAAAAGCAATGAAAGAAATATCGGAACTTATTGAAAGTGGTTTTGGTGAAGGTGTTGGTGAGTAATCTTAATGTATTTTAAAGTATCTCTTTTTGTTTTCTTTTCTCTTATTTTCTCATTTCATTCATCTTATGCACTAACCTGTGAAGAAACGACTACTCGCCATGCTCAGCATTTTGGTGGTGAAGTTGCAGGTTCTCGAAATTTCCTTGAGACTGTGAATGAAAAATGGGTTTTTACACTTCTTAAAGCAAAGCACGGATGGAACATTAGGCTTTATGACAAGAATAGTGTAGACCTCACACAAATTACACCTCCCTATAAATTCGGACCAAATCACAGGGAAATATACGGATGGCATTTCAGAAATCTGGATAACACTAAAAATAATGATGGCTCTGTAAATGCACCTCAGGAAGAAAGAATATTTATCTTCTCTGAAAACCTTGAAGGAACCGGAGGGTTTAAACCATCCACAAATGAAAATGATCCCAGGTATTTAAAACCTCCTCAGGATGAAGGAAGAGGATGGTTTAAAATTGTTGATTATGGTCTAGCTGATCTTGGGCAAGGTGAAAAGGCACGAATGGTGTATATCAAATTTTTTGCCTGTCTTACATGGCCCAAAACAGAAGAGGAAATAAGAGAAGAAGCTGATTTTAACAGCACTATATATATTCCCGAAGAACAAGAGATAATGGGATCCTGTGGCCTGAGGCCTCCTTATGAACTAAATGCATATGTGTTGCCAAGAACATTAGGAGGTGATATTGATGGTGATGGTTCCCTTGATATCTACGCCCCGGTAATCCGTAAGACTGATGGGAAACGCGGCCTCGCAATTTGCAGGGCAGGAACATGGTTTGATATCCTTGGCATTGATAGTGTTGTGGAGCCCGAACTAAACCCCAATTATTTTGATAGTGTAGAGGATTGGTCAGTCATCTATAAAAACCGGCCTGAAATTAAGAGCCTGAAGATTTCCCCTTTGAGTAAAGGTGATGTAATAGTAATCGAGAGGATAGAGAAATCACGGTATTTTATTTATTGGGATGGAAAAGGTTTTAAAAGCCATCTTGATTACGTGTATGTTGAACCTTAGTTTTTAGTATTCATTTGTTTAATTTCTTTATCTTGATACAAAGAAACAAAAACCAAGGCCGTTCAAAAAAATATATGAGTTACAAAAAAGAAAGAGAAATAGCATTAAACGCTGTAATAGCTGCATCTAAACTTTGCATGAAAGTGCAGAAAAGCCTTATCTCTGATGATTCAGTAAAAAAGGAAGACAAATCTCCTGTGACAATTGCTGATTTCGGTGCCCAGGCTATTGTTAACCACTTTTTGACTGAAAAATTTGATTATCCAATAGTTGGAGAAGAAGATTCATCTTTTATTAGAAGTGATAATGGTGAGGAAATAAGATCTAGAATATTGGAAAGTATTGAAGAGTTTTTGCCAGAGAAAACAGAGGAACAAATTCTTGATTATATTGACAGGGGCAACTATAGAGGTGGGGCGAAAGGAAGGTTCTGGACCCTCGATCCTATTGATGGCACAAAAGGGTTTTTAAGAAAAGATCAATATGCCGTGGCACTTGCTTTGATTGAAGATGGTGAAGTAGTTCTTGGAGTTTTAGGATGTCCAAATCTTATGTCTGAATTAAATTCTTCAGATGGAAATACTGGTTGTCTTTTGATTGCTGAAAAAGACAGAGGATCTTTTATTAGAACTTTTGATTCAGAAAATGAAACAAAAATAGATGTTTCAAATATATCTGATTTATCCAAAGCATCGTTTTGTGAATCTGTAGAGTCTTCTCATTCTTCTCACAATGATTCAGAGCGAGTTGCCGATCTTCTTGGAGTTAACTCTGATCCTGTAAGAATAGACAGCCAGTGTAAATATGCGGTTTTAGCAAGAGGAGATGCCTCAATTTATCTTCGTCTTCCAACCAGAAAAGACTATGAAGAAAAGATCTGGGATCATGCTGCTGGTTCTATTATTGTAAAAGAAGCAGGTGGAGAAGTGACGGACTGCTTTGGAAAGCCACTTGATTTTTCCTTGGGAACCACTTTAAAAGACAATACCGGGATTATTGCCACGAACGGAAAGTTTCACAATGAAGTCGTAGAGGTTGCCCGTAAAGTTTTATCTTAAAAGTAGTTTTTTAAATAAGATTATGCTCTTCAAGCTTTTTCCTAAGCGTTAACCTGCTTATTCCAAGAATTCTTGATGCTTTGGATTGATTGTTCTCTGTTGCTTCAAGCGTCTGATGTAGAATTACAGGTTCAATTTCCTTGATTAAGTTGCTGTAGATATTTTCTTTTGTTTTAATCAGTTTTCTTGTTTTTTCTTTTAAAGATTCAATAAAAGTGTTTTCATCACCATTTTTTTCCAGGCTTCTTTCGACAAGCTCCAGATCATAGGATGTCAGGTGGTTTGTTTTTGTAAGCGCAATTGCTTTTCTGATTGTATTTTCTAACTCTCTCACATTTCCAGGCCATGAGTAGTTTACAAGTTTCTCAATAAATTCTTCTGTAACACCTTTGATGGTTTTCCCCATTTGCGGGCTATATCTTCTAATAAAACATTCGGCCAAAAGTGGGATATCTTCAGGTCTTTCGTTAAGTGATGGAAGGTTGAGTTTAATTACATTTATTCTGAAATAAAGATCTTCTCTGAATTTTCCTTGTCCTACCAACTCTTCCAGATTTTTATTTGTGGCAGCAATTATTCTTATATCAACCTTTATATCTTTATTGTCGCCAAGCTTATGAAAAGTGGAGTTTTGAAGCACTCTTAAAACTTTTGCCTGAAGTGAAAGTGGCATATCTCCAATTTCATCAAGAAAGACAATTCCTCCATCAGCCTCTTCAAATTTTCCTGTTCTTGAATTATTGGCCCCGGTAAAAGCACCCTTTTCATAACCAAAAAGCTCTGCTTCAAGAAGCGCTTCCGGGATTGCAGCGCAGTTAATTGTGACAAACGGGTTTTCCCATCTTGTGCTCACTTTCCATATTGATTCTGCCACAAGGTCTTTTCCTGTGCCACTTTCTCCTGTGATTAAAACAGGAACATCCACTCTGCCCATCTGGCCTATTAATTTGCACACTTCCTGGAGCATCGGGGAATCACCAACAATTGCACATGCAACAGCCGATCCTTCTATCTCGCCCATATAATTTCTGGGTTTGTTCATTATTTCATTTTGAATCTGAAAAGCCCTATCAACAGAATTTTTAAATCTATTGTTATCAAGTGGTAAAATTTGACAGTCGAATGCACCAAAAGTCATAGATTCAATTAAATGCCTTGAGCCTTTCTCTCTTGTAAGTGTTATAACTATTGGGTTGTAATCAAGTTTAGACTGATTAAATTTTGTGGCTGTATCAAGATCAACGATTATTATTTCAGGTTGAATATCAGCATCAATCTGGTCTGAGACTTTAAAATTGTTATATTCGCTCAGGTTTTTTTGAATCTCGTCTGAGAGAATTGAATCCTTAGTTAATAATCGAATATTTATGTTGCCGACTGTCATTTGCTAAAAAAATATACAGACTGTTTAAATTTTTATCAATGTTTTAATTCTCAATAAAAATTTATTTAATAAAGATGTGTAATATCAGCGTTTTACAGTAATTAAGCTATTGGCATGACTTTTGTAACATAATAAAAGGATTTATTTTTTTGAGAGAAAATAATTGAGTATTTTACTAATAATAGCCTTAATACTTTCGGTATTTCTTGCTGTGAATATCGGCGCAAATAACTCAGCTGCTTCAATGGCCACATCTTATGGTGCCGGTGTAAGAAGCAAAAAGCAGGCAGTTATTTTGATTGCTATATTTTCATTGCTAGGTGCTGTCCTGGCAGGTGCTCCTGTAGTGCAGACAGTGGGTAAGGGAATAGTTCCTTCCACCATTTTAGCTAACAATGTTGGGCTTGTTTTTATTATTATTTTAATTGCGATCGTATTTATTTCCTGGGCAAATATTGTAAAAGTTCCGATTGCCACAACTCATGCAATTGTTTGTGCAATTGTCGGAATCGGGCTTTTTACCGGCTCTTTGAACTCAGAAAAGTTTTTTCAAATACTCATCTGGTGGATTGTTGGGCCTGTTGCACTTTTTACAATAAACTTTCTTATTGCCAAGTATTACTACTTTAAAATCATTCATTACCTGGCCATCAATTTTTCTGAGAAAAGGGTGAACCTTATCCTTAAGATTTTAATCACAATCTCAGGTGTTTTTCTTGCCTTTTCAGGCGGTGCAAACAACTCTGCTAATGCAGTGGGTCCGATAGTTGGATTAGGGCTCATTGAGTCATTTCCGGGAGCTATAGTTGCGGGAGTGGCAATGGGAGTAGGTGCAATTCTTTTTGGTGGCAGGGTACTTGAGACAGTAGGAAAAGAGATAACCGAGATATGTTTAATCAGGGCAATTTCTGTGGAATTTACGGGGGCCATAGTCATTCTCGCTGCATCTATATATGGCATACCAGTGTCAATTGCCGAAATAATTACTTCTGGTATAGTAGGTTTTTCCTGTGCACAACACGGATTTTCAAAAACTGCCAGTAATAAACATGTAGTAAGAATTGCTTTTTTCTGGTTTGTTATCCCTTTTGTTGCAGTGGGTTTAAGTTATTTTCTTTCGGTTCTTTATTTTAAATATAATATTTCAGCGATATTTTAGGTGGTTTTTTAATGAAGTTTTCAGAAAGTGAAGTTAAAGAGTTAAATCAAAAGTTTGAAAACAAATCTGCTGAGGATGTTTTGATCTGGGCAATTGATAATTTTGGATCGAATGTGGTTTTGGCTTCAAGTTTCCAGGCACAAGGTGTGGCTTTGATTGATCTACTTATGAAAGTGAGGCCTGAATCAAGGATAGTCACAATTGATACGGGCAGGCTTCCCCAGGAAACTTATGATGTGATGGAAAAGATCACAGAGAAATACAGTGCTGATATTGAAGTGCTTTTTCCCGATAAAAAAGATGTGGAGAATATGGTTAATGAGCATGGCATAAACCTTTTTTATAAAAGCGTCGAAAACAGAAGAATGTGCTGTGGTATAAGAAAAACTGATCCGCTAAATGGTTTTCTTAAAACTGTTGGTGCATGGATAACGTCTATAAGGCAAAACCAGACGGATATGCGTTCAAATGCCAAGAAATTTGAAGTGGATTATCTTCATGGGCGAATTCTTAAAATTAACCCCCTTGTTGAATGGACAAAAGATGAGGTTTGGGACTACGTGAAAGCTAATGATGTTCCATATAATGAACTTCATGATATGGGTTACCCAAGTATTGGTTGTGCACCATGCACAAGGGCCATAAAACCCGGTGAGGATTCAAGAGCAGGCAGGTGGTGGTGGGAAAATGGCACTGATAAAGAGTGCGGGATTCATTTTGAGTATGAGAATAATTAGTTGCTAGGTTTTGGGTGTTAGTAGTTAGGAAAAGATTTAGGATTCATGATTCACTATTCAAGTTGACTTCTGTCATTCCGTGCTTGACACGGAATCCAGGATTCCGAAAAAAAATCTTTGCCAACTAAGTTTTAGTATTGTTGCTCTTGGATGTATCTTGAGATGTACTTGCTTTTCCAAATAATATCTTCAAAGAAAACATTGGATTTAATCCTCGAATTCCCTTATTATTTTTTTTAATTTAATTTACATAAAAAGGATTTTATTAATGGGAAAAAGAGAAGATTTTATAAGTGCGATAAACAAAGGTTACACATTCAAAGGTGATTCAATAGTTCTCGGCGGTGCAATGCTGGATGAGCAGTGTCAGCCAGATACGTTAATTAAGATACCCTTGAAAACTCTTAATCGTCATGGACTTATAGCAGGAGCAACCGGCACCGGAAAAACAAAAACACTTCAAATACTTGCTGAAAATCTCTCGGAAAAAGGAATCCCTGTTCTTTTAATGGATATTAAAGGTGATCTTAGCGGACTTGCAAAGCCGGGTACAAATAATAAGCATATTGAAAAAAGACATGGGCAGATTGGAATTCCCTATAATGCTAAAGGCTTTCCACTTGAGTTTTTAACTCTATCTGATGAGAAAGGTGCAAGATTGAGAGCAACTGTGTCAGAGTTTGGCCCTGTGCTTTTTTCAAAGATACTTGAGCTTAATGAGACACAGTCTGGAATTGTTTCTCTAATATTCAAATACTGTGATGACAACTCTCTTCCACTTCTTGACCTTAAAGATTTTAGAAAAGCTGTTCAATATTCCACAAATGAGGGAAAAGAAGAAATACAAAGCACTTATGGAAGAATATCCACTGCTTCTACTGGTGCAATACTTAGAAAAGTTATTGAACTTGAGCAGCAGGGGGCAGATAAGTTTTTTGGTGAAAAATCTTTTGAAGTGGAAGACCTTCTTAAAAAAGAACGCACCGGTGAGGGTGTAATTTCTGTTCTACGACTCACAGATATTCAGGATAAACCTAAACTTTTTTCTACTTTTATGTTATGTCTTTTAGCTGAGATCTACTCAACCTTTCCTGAACAGGGAGATGCCGATAAACCAAAACTCATAATTTTTATAGATGAAGCGCATCTAATCTTTCAGGAGGCTAGTAAAGCACTTCTGAATCAAATTGAATCAATTATTAAACTTATCCGTTCAAAGGGCGTTGGAATATACTTTTGCACGCAAACACCAAGAGATATTCCGGATGAAGTTTTAGGTCAGTTGGGTTTAAAAGTGCAACATGCGCTCAGGGCATTCACTGCCAAAGATAGAAAAGCAATCAAGCTTGCTGCTGAAAACTACCCCATTTCGGGATTTTATGAAACTAACAAACTGATTACTCAGCTTGGTATTGGTGAAGCATTAGTGTCAGCACTGGATGAAAAGGGAAGGCCAACTCCGCTTGCAGCCACTTTGCTCAGGGCACCAATGTCGAGAATGGATGTTCTCACTAAAAAAGAGATAGATGAGGTTCTTAGCTATTCTTCATTAACTGAAAAATATAATGAGGAATTAGACAGAGAAAGTGCTTATGAGATTCTTTGCGGGAAAATCGAGCATAAAAAAAATGAAGAACCTGAAGTTAAAAGTAGATCAGGCAGAGGCAGGGAAAAAAGTAAAGTAAGGGCTGTTTTGGATAACAGTGTTACACGTCAGATAGGAAGAACAGTGGCAAGAGAGATTTCAAGAGGGCTGCTTGGAGTTTTAGGAATAGGTGGGAAAAAGAAAAGCACTAGAAAGAGTTATAAAAAGAAGGGCTGGTTTTAAGGTAAGTTTTGTCATGCCTTACTGGATGCGGCATCCAGGATGGTGACTAGCATTAATAACATATCTCAAATTCTACTTAATTATCATAATACTAAATTCTAGTTGCTAATTTTTCTTTACCATTACTCTGGATCCCGTATCACATTCGGCAGGCTCAGTACAGGCAAGTACGGGATAACAATATTTAATTACTTACTATTTACAGTCACTTTAGTCACTTTCAAAGCTTCTTCCGGCAGCCAACCGCCAGTTGACTGAATGGGATCGAGATCACCCGGTTTATTAACCCATAGTGCAATTGCATATTTTTTAGATTTTGCCAGTGAAGATGTTGAAGGAATTTTCACTTCCCATTTTCCACCCTCAGAAATTGATCGATTATGAGACAAAACTACAAAATCATGAGTGAGGGTTCTCCCTCTGTTTTCACCTCTGGTAATTTCTGTTTTAAGGTCAAACCCGAGAATTGCGTAATTCAGTTCAAGTTTTGAAATTTTCTCAGAGTATTCAACTTCCAGTTTGTTATCTGTGATCTTTGCTGAAAGGACTCCGGTTTTAGCCCCTTTTTCTGGTAATGACCCGCCTTTAAACCAGCCTCTCCACTCGGAACCATCTACCACAAATCCTGGAGTGTAAACAGAACCGATATTGCCCGTTTTTTTATGTGCATACTGTCTTAAAGTATATTCCTTTGATCCGAAAGGGTCTTTCCAGCCCAATCTGTCCCAATAATCCACATGAAATCCAAGAGGTATAACTTTATTCCAAAGACCTTTGTTATCTTCAAACTTATTGAGCCAGTTTTCAGCAGGAGGGCAGCTACTACAACCCTGTGATGAATAAAGCTCAATCAGCTGAACTTTTTCATTACCGCTTGAAAATGAAATAGTATCCTCGGCAACTGAGTTGGTATTGATAAGAATTGAAAGGGATAAAGTGAGTATTATTAGAGCAATTTTATAATTTTTCATAGTCGTACTTACGTGAGAAATATTATATTTGGTTTTTTAATTATGTTTTCCTGCAATCCAACCAATCCCGGAAATATTTTCAGATGCGTATTTAAAAGGCTCTCCTTCTAAATAAGTTCCCATAGTGTCATTCCATCTGTTTAAAAATCCAAGGTAAGAAATTGTGGCAACAATATCGATAATCTCTTCCTCAGAGAAATGCTCAGCCAGTTTTTGAAAATGATCTTTTGTTACTCTATTTGGAGTTGCCCCGGCTGCAAATGCAATATTGAGAGCTGTACGTTCTTTTTCTGTGTAATCATCCGACTCATTATATTTTAATATGTTTTTCACTTTTTGATCGGATACTCCATATCGAGATGCCAGTGTTACAGAATGTGCCTGACAGTAGCTGCAACCTGCGGAAAAGCTTACAGCAGTGGAAATAAGTGCCCTTAGTTTCATATCAATTCTCTTTGGTTCCTTTCCAAAGAATTTCAAAAACAACATTTTTATAAATGGCCAGACTGTTCCTAATATTGATTTATTGTCTTCAACATTCATACATCTCATTGAAAGAAGACCAAAACTCATGAAAAGCTCCCTATCTTTAGCCATTGTGAGCATACTGTTGGGGATATAACCCATAACCTGTTCAGAAATCTTAAGTATTGATCTAAACTCTTTTGCTTCTTCTGCGCTGAGAGGGTTAATATTCATCTATTCCTCCATAAATCTAAAAATTTTACTTTCACCGTATTAGAATTATTGACATACTATAAATTCAAAATCGAGAAATAAGGAGTTTGTTTTGAAACATATTCTATTTGTTGCTGCAATATTTTTAATTTCATTAAACAGTATTAGTTTTGCCGTTGATTCTAATACTATCACTTTTCCATCAGAAGATGGACTTTTGATCACTGCTGATACATACGTAAATCATCCAAAGTCTTCTCCATTTATCATACTTTTTCATCAGGCTGGGTGGAGCAGGGGTGAATATCTGGAAATAGCTCCTAAACTTAATAAACTTGGTTTTAACTGTATTGCAGTGGATCAGAGATCAGGTGGTGCTGTGAATGGAGTGACTAACCAGACTGCTAAACTAGCAGAAAAAAAGGGCAAAGGGGTAACTTACCCGGATGCACTTCAGGATATTGAGGCATCCATCGAGTATGTAAAAGAAAAATATAATCCCGAAAAATTGATTATCTGGGGAAGTTCTTATTCCGCAGCACTTGTTTTAAAAGTTGCAGGCGATAAGCCGGAGTTAGTTGATGGAGTTTTGGCATTTGCCCCGGGTGAATATTTTACAAGATTCGGAAAAAGTAAGACATGGGTAGAAAACTCGGCTAAGAATATTGATGATCCAGTTTTTATTACATCCGCAAAAGCTGAAGAGCCTAAATGGAAAGGAATTTTTAATTCAATAAAATCAAAAGACAAAGTTTCCTTTGTCCCAAAAACTGCAGGAAATCATGGTTCTAGGGCACTTTGGGAAAAGTTTAGTGACAGTAAGGATTATTGGGAAGTTGTTGAACTCTTTCTGAAAAAATATTTTTTATAAAGAGATGCATTTTATAAAATGCATCTCTTTATATTGATTTGAGTTTAAACTTCTTTCTTGCTTTCTTCTTTTGCAAAATACAGGTTTTTAAAGTTTTTAATTTCAGCTTCAAGGCTGTTTGCAACTGCAAGGTCAGATTGCTGTTTTGTTTTCATTGATAAGACGATAATCTTATGAAGTGAAGCAAGTTTTTCCTGATATTTTGGAGCTCCTTCTTTAATTCTCTGAGCCAAAAAGTATTCTGCAGCAGTCTCTTTAATGTTATTTGCATGATCTTCCTTATTCATAACCCATCTGACAAGATTGTTCTGGTTTGTATCCCCAGCATTTATTCCATTTATAGATTTTTTTATTGTCTCTACATCAAGAAGCATTTTTGAAAAAGTTGCTTCATCATCATAAATACCACAAGGTATCTGGCAATGAGAATATGCATTAGTTGCAAAAATTAACCCAAAAAGGATAAGTGGTAGTATTAAAAAATTTCTCATGTTTAGTGTCTCCTTTATAAATTTATTATCTATAGACTATAACTCAACATATAGTGAGAACAATTTTTATAATTGCTTGAAGCCTATTAACTTTTGTTAGCCCAGTTGGGAAAACTGTTAATATCAACACCAAATATGTTTAGTTCCAATAAAATCAACCTAATAAATTGAATAATGGTTGTTAAGACTTTTATAACTCTTTAAGCTGTGGCAATACTTCATCTATAAGAAGCTTCATGGATCTTTGCCATTTGTCTTTTGGTTTCCACTCGTGTCCCATAACTAATAAAGTGCCAAAACCGCCAGTAAATTCATAAAGTTTTTTTATTTGTTTAGCCACATCTTCAGGGCTTCCAACAATCCACATATTGTCGATCATGTAGTCCATTGTCACTTCTTCATCGGTTTTTGATTTATCTATTTTGAATAAATCGAGGTTTCCCCTTATGATTGGCACTATCTTGAAAAAGTAATCTTTAAAATCACGGGCCAGTGTGCCTTCTATCACATCCTTTCTTGCCTGTTCAGTTGTTTCAGCAACATAGACATCCCTTGCAATTCTCCATTTAGAGCGATCAGGGGTTTTTCCAACACTAAGGGCACCTTCTTCTACAGAGTTCCAATGAGATTTAAGAACATCCTTTGTTACAAAGTTTATACTCATTGGAATCCAGTCTTTTTCACCGGCTGTTTTGAGGCTTCCGGAGCTTTCAGATATACCAGCAACAGCAATTGGAGGATGTGGAATTTGATATGGCTTTGTATGGACTCCAATACCAACTTCTTCTATTGGTTCAGGAACTTTGAATTTCCATCTTCTATTTGAATAAATACCAGGTTTTGGGTTGTTCCAAAGGTTTAATATAAACTCCAGCGACTCATTCATGAGTTCTCGTTGTTCGCCTGTTTTTGGATCAATACCAAATGCATCAAAATCCCCTTTGAAACTCCCTGCGCCAATTCCCCAGTAAAACCTGCCTTTCATTAGGTGATCCAAAACTGCTATTCTGTGCGCGAGCACAAATGGATCATGTTCTGGCAGGCAGGAAACACCTGTTCCTAAAATAATGTTTTTTGTAAGTGCACCGGCTTTTGCAATAAAAAGATCAGGTGCAGGAATGTTTTCCCAGCCTGCTGTAAAATGCTCACCAATCCATGCTTCAGAAAATCCGATTTTGTCGAGAAAAATAATTTGTTCTAAGTCTTCATCAAGTGTCTGAGAAAGATTTGATCCCGCTGGATGAAGCGGCATTGTGAAGTAACCTAATTTCATAATGAGCCTTTGAGTCGTTAATTTTATACACTATATTCAAATTTGAAACTTTTTGCCGTGTGTGGGAGAATAGTCTGTTATATAAAAATCAAGATTTAGTTTAATGCTAAATCGGATAGGAGGCACTAATTATGAAATATTTATCTTTATTCTTATTGGCACTACTCGTTGCTTGTCCGGCAAGTCAAGAAGAAAAACCTGCAGAAACACAGGTAAAAGAGGAAGTTGCGGAGGCACCAGCAACACAACAAAAAAATATCATTACTGAAGAAGTAACTTATTCAGCAAATGGTGTTGAGCTTAAAGGTTATCTTGCCTATGATGCAAATATTAATGAAGCAAGGCCAGGGGTGTTAGTTGTTCATGAATGGTGGGGGCATAATGATTATTCAAGAAAAAGAGCAGAAATGCTTGCCCAGCTTGGCTACACAGCCCTTGCAGTGGATATGTATGGTGAAGGAAAAAATACGGAGCATCCGGAAGATGCCAATAAATTTATGATGTCTGTTTTTGAAAATCTTAAAGAGGGTGAGGCTAGATTTAATGCTGCTCTTGATATGATTAAAAAACATCCAACGACAGATCCTGAAAAAGTGGCAGCTATTGGTTACTGCTTTGGCGGGGCAATTGTTTTGCATATGGCCAGGATTGGTACAGATATTGACGGAGTTGTGAGTTTTCATGGTTCGCTTGATTCTTTTCATACACCAGAGCCGGGATCTATTGACACGCAAATACTTGTTTTTCATGGAGCTGAGGATGGGCTTGTGCCACCTGAAAAACTGGAAGCTTTCAGAGCTGAAATGGATAAAGCTGATGCGGATTACGAAGTGGTTGTTTTTGAAGGAGTCCCACACAGTTTCACAAATCCTGCAGCAGATAAATTTGCTGAAGAGTATGATCTTCCGCTTGGATATGATAAGAACGCTGATGAAACTTCATGGCAGGGAATGCAGGATTTCTTTAAAAAGATCTTTGCTGAATAATTAAAATTGACAGTTTTGTAGTTAGAAGATTAGGGAGAGCAGATCAACTTTGCTCTCCCTTTTTTATAGTTTAAGGTGTCAAGACAACTTTTATTGCATTTTCATCTTTAGTATCCATAAGTTCATAACCTTTAGGTGTTTCACTTAGTGGAAGATCATGTGTGATAATCATAGATGGGTCGATCTTTCCGCTTGTAATCAAAGGCATAAGTTTCTGTATATAATTCTTAGCAGGGCAGACTCCACCTGTTACAGTGATATCTTTAAGGAAAAAATCTAACATTGGAAAAGAAACATCTTCATCAAACATACCAATAAATGATAACGTGCCGCCCGCTTTTAACATTTTAAATGAATCCTGGATTGCACTTGGAAGTCCGATGCATTCAAGTGAAACATCTGCAAGATTACCTTTAGTTATTTGCTGTATTCTTTCAATTGGATCTTCATTTTTTGAATTAATTGTAATATCTGCCCCCATTTCTTTTGCAAGCTTAAGCCTGAAGTCATGGTGACCAATTGTTATTATGGTTGAAGGCCCAAAAAGCTTTGCTGAAAGTGTTGCAAGAAGCCCCAATGTGCCATCTCCCCATATAACCACTACATTACCAGGTTTAATATTTGCACGTTCGGCGCAGAAATAGGCTGTGGACATTACATCCCCAAGAAACAGTAACTTTTCATCTTCAATTTCTTCTGGAACTTTCTCAAGAGTGGCATCAGCAAAAGGAATTCTTACATATTCAGCCTGTCCACCACCATAGCCTCCAAATGCTTCCCCGTAGCCAAAACATCCGCCTCCGCCTGTGCAGGCAGTTGGGTAGTTATTCTCACAATTATGGCATGTGCCGCATCCTGCCCAAAATGGGGCCACTACTTTATCCCCTGTTTTAAATAGCTTTGAGTCTTTCCCGGTATCTTCAATAACTCCCATAAATTCATGCCCTACAACAAATCCTTCATCCATACCAAAGTTGCCTCTATAAAAATGAAGATCTGATCCACATATAGCGCTTTTAGTTATCTTCATGATGGCATCGCCAGGATTCATAATTTTTGGATCCGGCACAGTTTCTATTCTTACATCTTTTGGTGCATGATAAACATTAGCTTTCATTCTTGCCTCCTAAAAAATTTTGTTGAAAGGATATTATAATTGTTTTTAGTTTAAATTAAATGAATTGTTGATAAATGCTGATAATTCTTTTGATTGATAGATAATAGAATTATTAATTTTTAGCTAAAAATCTTGAAATACATCTGAGTATTAATTATATTAAACCGTATGGTTAAATATAGTGAACAAAATCTGGATCTGATTTTTGGGGCCCTCTCCGATCCAACTCGAAGAAAAATATTAGAAAAACTGAGTTCTGATGAACTAATGGTAACAGAAATAGCCTCTGATTTTGCTATTTCACTTCCTGCTGTGTCAAAACATCTCAAGGTTTTGGAAAAAGCGGGAATTATAAATAGAAGTAAAGAAGGAAAAGTTCATAAAATAAGTGTCAGAAAAGATTCGATGGACGATGCATGGAAGTGGATTGAACAAAATAAAGTTATTTGGGAAAAGAGATTTGATTCTCTTGATAAATATCTTAATGAAGAAAGCAAAAAAGGGGGATAAATAATGCAATCTGAAAATGCAGTATCAAATAGCGGTGAGTGGAATCTTTTTTTAAAGAGAACTTTTAATTACCCCGTAGATAAAGTTTTTCAGGCCTGGGTTAATCCAGAAGCTTTAAAAACATGGTTTTGCAATAATGGTGTAGCTTCGTTTGATGTGAAAGAAGGGGGAAGTTTCAGTTCAGAAGTGACTTGTGATACCAATGGTAAATGTTTGTTGAAAGGTGATTATCTTGAAGTGGTTAAAAACAAAAAAATTGTTTTTTCCTGGAAGTGGCAGGATGAACCATTATCTTATGCTGGAGAAACTGTTGTAACTGTGGAGTTTGTTGATCTTGATGGCTCTACCGAAATCAGGTTATCTCAGAGCGGTTTTTCTGGTGAGGATTTCAGAGATGGTCATATTGAAGGTTGGAATGCTGCATTAGACAGAATAGAAAACTTAAATTTATAAAAAATAATTGAGAGGTATCTAATATGTCAGGATCGAATATGCTTGTTTCATGGTTTGAATTACCAGCAACTGATTTACAGAGGGCAGTAAACTTTTATAATGAGGTTTTAGGTAAAAATCTCGAAATTGTTGATTTTAATGGTGTAAATATGTCAATGTTTCCAATGGAGCCGGGTGTTACTTCAGGCTCTTTGATTGAAGCAAAGTTTTCTCAACCCTCTGATCAGGGAACGACAGTTTATTTTGCTGTTGAAGATGTAGAGGTAACTTGTAAAAAAGTGGAGTCAGCTGGTGGAAGTATAGTAGTGCCGAAAACCAAGATAGGCGACGAGTTTGGTTTCTATGGTCAGTTTATGGATACAGAGGGTAATAGAGTCGGCCTTCACAGTATGGCTTAAGACACTAAATTAATGTTTTAGAAAAGATAGATTTTTTGCTTAGCCTTTACTGAGCACTTCGATAAACTCAGCACAAACTCTGTCGAATGTGTTCGAGCATGACAATATTATCATTGTCATTCCTGATCCCGATCAGGAATCCAGGATACTATTTATCATGTTGAATAATGAGAATAACTTGAATTTGCCATGTAATATTTTATTGCTGCAATTCAAAACAATAATGTTTCATTAATTCTAGGCATCACTCCGGATGCCGCATCAAGTGCGGCATGATAGCTAGCGAAGTGAAGCATCTAAAATATTTAAATTATGTCAGAAAATAATTTCAACGGATTTAGTAAAAAGACTGTAAAGTTCTTTAAAGATCTGGAAGTTAATAACAAAAGAGTCTGGTTTGATGAGAATAGAGATATTTTTGATGACCATGTAATGCTTCCGGCAACTTTATTTGTAAATGAAATGGGGGAGAAGTTAAAGTCTCTTTCATCTGATATTGTGGCCGATCCGAGAAGAGATAAATCTATCTTCAGAATAAATAAAGATACTCGCTTCAGTAAATATAAAACACCTTATAAAACACATCTTGGTATTTATTTTTGGGAAGGAGAGGGCAAAAAGCTTGAGAATCCAGGCTTTTATTTTCAGTGCGATGCCAGAACTATTATGTATGGCGTCGGAATGCATATTTTTACCAAAGAACATCTGAAAAAATATCGTGATGCAATTGTCGATAAGAAGCTTGGTAATGAACTAAACCAAATAATTAAAAAGATTACAAAAAATGATGATTATAAATTAGGATGGGTTAAGTATAAAAAAGTACCAAGCGGTTATGATAAAGAACATCCGAATGCTGATCTTCTTTTGTATGGTGGTATTGGATTTACCTATGAGAAGAAAATTCCAAAGGAATTTTCTTCAGATGATTTTGCGGATTACACCTTTAAAATTTTTAATGACCTTTCACCTATATTTTTATGGGTAAAAAAAGTTTTACAATAGACATCAATTACCGTTTCATATAAATAATTTTTCTTCCAATTCATTGTCATCTGTTACCTTTATACCAGAGTTCAGTTATGACTACAGAAATTATAATACGCTTAATTGCAGGAGTTTTTCTTACTCTTTGTAATGCTTTTTTTGTCACAATAGAGTTTGCTTTAACGAGACTTCCCCAATACGATCTGGAAAAACTTAAAAAAACAAAAGGTCTGGAAAGAGCGGTTGAAATGCTTGATAAGCTTGAGATTTATCTTACAGGTTGCCAGCTCGGAATAACTCTATCAAGCATACTGCTTGGTATAGTTTCAGAACCTGCTGTTACAAAACTTATCAAACCTCTTGTTACTTTTATAGGTATATCCGCTTCATCAGTGCCAATTGTTTCAATTGTGATTGCTGTTATTATCATCAATTTTTTTCATAAGGTATTCGGTGAGCAGACTCCCACTTACCTTGGTGTTGAGCGCCCAAAGCAGGTTGCAAGGTACTGTGCAGAACCTCACTATTGGTGGACTAAGATCATGTACCCGATCATTTATGCTGGCGACGGAGCTGCTAAGGCTTTACTCAGGCTTTTTGGAGTGGAGATGAGCAGATCATGGACAAAGGTTGAAACAGAAAGCGAAAAAAATGGTGAATTAGACTATAAAGCTGAGGATATAAGAAAAAAGGTTTTTGATATACTGGTGGAAGGAAAATTTTCAAAAGATAGAAGGAATGAAATCATCAAAACAATTGAAATTGGAGAAAAACCGGTTTCGGATATTTTAATAAAAATTGAAGACGTTGTATTTCTTCAAAATAACGTTCCATTCAAAGATAACTTTAAAACTATCAGGAACAATTCTTATGTTAGGTATCCATTGTTTGATAATTCCAAAAAAATTTTGTCGGAATAGTTTATGTTGCAAAAATACTCTAGCATCTCGATCAACTTCGCTCGAATAAAGTTAATCTCGGTGATCTTGTATCGAACCTTCTTACAGTTCCCTCCACTATGATGATTAGCGATCTCATAGACAGATTTCAGGAAGAAAGGCAGGAAGCGGCCATGGTGAAAAAAGGTGATAACATAGTTGGTTTTGTTACAGCCACTGATGCTTTTGAAGCAATTATAGGAGATCTTGAAGACAAAAACTAATCAAGTTTTCATTTAACATTAGTCAGATTATTCAATAAGCTATTATTACAGCACTCTTAAAAGAATTTGCTTTACTAATGGAATTATGAGGAATAAAGAAATATGAATAAACCGTTAAACGTAGCAGAAAAACTTATAAAATCTCATTTGCTTGAAGGTGAAATGCAACCGGGCTCTGAAATAGGGTTAAGGGTTGATCAGACATTAACTCAGGATGCCACCGGCACGCTTGTAATGCTTGAGCTTGAGGCTATGGGTCTAGATCGAATTAAAACTGAACTTTCAGCACAGTATGTCGATCATAATTTATTACAAACCGATTTTAAGAATGCGGACGACCATGTTTTTTTGCGCTCAGCTGCAAGAAAATTCGGGTTTTGGTTCAGTAATGCAGGAAATGGTGTAAGCCATCCAGTGCATATGGAGAGGTTTGGAATTCCGGGAAAATCAATGGTTGGTTCAGACAGTCATACTCCTGCGGCGGGTTCCCTTGGTATGCTGGCGCTTGGCTCTGGAGGTCTCGATGTTGCATTTGCAATAGCCGGGGAGCCTTTATACATAAAAATGCCTAAGATACTTGGTGTTAAATTAACTGGAAAGATGCCAGACTGGGTTAGTGCTAAGGATGTTGTTTTAGAAATGCTTAAAATATACGATGTGAAAGGCTGTGTTGGAAAGATAATTGAATACTACGGCCCAGGGCTATCAGAGTTAAGTGCTATGGATCGCCATGTAATTGCTAATATGGGCACAGAAATGGGCGCCACCACCACAGTTTTCCCTTCGGATAGTGAAGTGAAAAACTTTTTGAAGCTTCAGGAGAGAGAAGATGATTGGAACGAACTAGTTTCAGATGAAGGCGCAACTTATGACGAGTATGAGGAGATCAATCTATCCACAGTTGTTCCTTTAATTGCCTGTCCAAGCAGTCCGGGAAATATTGTAGAGGTAAGAGAAGTGGAGGGAAAACCCGTGCATCAGGTGGTGATCGGATCGTCGGCAAACCCTGGATTGAGGGATTTTTGGATTGTTGGTGAAATAGTTAATGAAAAGTTTGTTAATAAAGAAGTGTCTTTTGATATTAACCCCACATCAAGGCAGGTAACGGAAAACCTTACATTAATGAGCTCTTTATTTAAATTAATATCCGCAGGTGCAAGGTTTCATCAGTCTGGTTGCATGGGATGTATAGGAATGGGCCAGGCCCCTGCAAGTGGAAAAATAAGCCTTCGTACGATGCCGAGAAACTTTCCCGGAAGATCCGGTACTCTGGATGATCAGGTCTATCTTTGCAGCCCCGAAACTGCCGCAGCATCTGCTTTGACAGGCGTTATTACAGATCCAAGAGATATGGAAAGCAGATATGAAATGAAATATCCGAAATTCAAATATCCGTCAGAGCTAAAGATAAATACTAAAATGCTTGTCAAACCTGTCGTTGGTAGAGAAGATGTGGAGCTTGAAAAAGGGCCGAATATAACCTCAATCCCCGACCTTGAGCCCATAGAAAACTCATATAATGTGCCGGTGCTTCTAAAGATGAAAGACAATATTTCCACAGATGAGATTCTTAGAGCCGGAGCTGAGGTATTATCCCTCAGAAGTAATATTCCCGAGATAAGTAAGTGGTCTTATTATATTATAGATACTACTTTTTATGACAGGGCACAAAAGGCTAAAGAAGAGTTTGGCGGCCACATAGTTATTGGCGGAGAAAATTATGCACAGGGTTCCAGCCGAGAGCATGCCGCCCTTGCCCCGAGGTATCTTGGTCAGGTTGCCGTTATAGCAAAGAGTTATGCGAGAATCGGTTGGCAGAATTTAGTTAATTTTGGTATTTTGCCTCTTCAATTTGCAGACAACAAAGATTATGATTCGATTGAGAAGGGAGATTTAATTTCATTTGATAACCTAAGGTCTTCACTTGAAAATAAATCAGACTTGGAAATTACTAATAAGACAAAGAATAAAGACTACAAAGTCAGACATACATTGAGCAAAAGACAGATTGATACGATACTTTGCGGAGGGGCAATAAACTATATCAAGCAAAAATTAAATTAATCAAAAGTAATTGGCATAGTGGTATAATCTGGCTGCTGTCTATCTTCGGACGGAATAAACTCTACATTAATTTCCATATCCTCCATTATTGCATTACCAAAGATATTGGCAAATGAACTATCTGCCGCATCCCTTCCATTTGCAATCTTGATAAAACCAGTCTGAGGGGCAAGACGGGTAGGGTCAAAGATATACCATTTATCTCCGAGAAAGGCTTCAAAAAATGCATGAAAATCTTGCGGGTATAACTTGCAGGAATATGTGCTGCAAAACCTTGCCGGAATGCCAAGTGCACGGCAAAATGCAATTCCTAAATGTGCAAAATCCCTGCAGACTCCTTCTCTTTCAGTGGCAGTATCGAATGCAGATGTGGCGGTATCAGTTGTGCCTCTCAGGTATTCAACATTATAATTAATCCAGTTGCATATATATGTAACCAATTCAAACCCTTGTGCTTTTCCAAAAAACTCTTTTGAAGCCATTCGCTCCAGCTTGTCCGACTCACAGTAACGGCTTGGATAAAGATATTCAAAGGTGTGGAAAGGAAGATTAAATGGTTCTATCAAACCTGGATTTTGATTTGCATCAATTGAGAGGCCGGTCTCAATAACCCCACTATAATCAAGTTCAAAAGTGCCACTCTCCACAATTGCCTTGTGTAGACGTTTTCCACTTTTGCTTTCAAATTCTTCCAGTGTGGTCTCGGGTTTTGTTGTGAAATCTTCTTCTATGATCTTTTGTGAATTATTTGAAAGAGGAGCAACGTTGAAAATAAAGGTGTTTTGTTCTTTGAGAGTATATTGAAGCTTACATTTAACTTTAAAACGCATAGTTGTATGATCTCCTAAAACTAAAAACTGGGTTTTTGTAAATAATATATAAACATACACATAAATTTATCTCTACTCTGTGTTTTACTTTAATTTTTGATTAAAAACAGAAGCGTCTTATAATTAATGATGTATTTAAAATTATTAAATTTAAGCAGGGGTGTGATTTAAAATGAGTGGCTCAAATAGCAAAAAATCCTTACAATCAGAAGACCTTAAAAATGCAGCTGTAGATAGTGGCAACATTGATAGAATAAGAGAGATTCTTTTCGGTGCACAGGCCCAGGATTTTGACAAGAAAATTTCACATCTAGAGGATAGATTGTCGAGGGAATCTTCCAATCTGAGTGATGAGATAAAAAAAAGGTTTGATTCACTTGAAAAGTATGTAAAAAATGAGTTTGAATCACTTGCAGATAAAATAGGTTCTGAGCATGATTCCAGGATTGAATCATTAAACAAAGTATCAAAAGAATTGGATAGTTCAACCAACTCGTTAAACAGGAAAATTGAGAAAGCAGATGATAAACTTTCCCAGAAGCAAAAAGATCTAAATCAACAGCTTCTTGAACTTACAAAATCCCTAACCAATGACATTGAAAGTAAGTATAAAGACTTATCAAAACAACTTGATAGTGGAATAAAGGAACTTAAAGTTGATAAGGCTGATCGTACTTCGCTTTCAAATCTTTTTAAAGAAATTTCACTAAGATTGACCGACGATTTCAAATTACCTGAAAACTAAAAGAAGGATTAATCTACTAAAATGGATAAATCATCTGATACAGGTTCTGTGAATGACGGGAATAATGGCGATGAATTTAATATATATGATGAGCTGAGGGATCTCCTTGTTGGCCCTGAGCGAAGCCAGATTGCGAAGATTGAAGAAAAAGTTTATAAGCTTGACAAAGAAAAGCTAAGTGAAGCCCTTCCCGATCTTGTCGTATTGAGTTCTAATCAGGACGACAGGCTAAATAAGGCATTATCACCTGTGGTAGAAGATGCCATTTCATTATCTGTAAAAAGAAATCCTAAACCAATTGCAGATGCAATATTTCCTGTAATAGGGCCAGCAATAAGAAAAGCTATTTTTCAAGCTCTTAACCAACTAAATCAATCTATGAATAAGACTCTTGAGCACAGCCTTAATGTGGGCTGGCGTCTTGAGGCTCTGAAAACTGGAAAACCATTTTCCGAAGTTGTATTAAGCCATAGCCTTTTATATAGAGTTGAGCAGATATTCTTGATACACAGGGAAACCGGGCTCTTACTGGAGCATGTTGCCCTTGATAATCTGGAAACACAGGACGGCGATCTTGTGTCTGGAATGTTAAGTGCCATACAGGATTTTGTTAAGGATTCATTTAAAGTTGAAAGTGATGACGCGCTTGAGTCTTTTGAAGTAGGGGAACTAACTGTGTGGGTTGAACAAGGCCCGCATGCACTTGTTGCCGCAGTAATAAGGGGTAACCCACCACTTGAATTAAGAAACAGTTTTAAGGGTGCACTTGAATCAATTCACCTGGAGTATACTGGCTATCTTGACCCATTTAATGGAGATACATCTGATTTTGAACGATCTTCAGACATCCTTGAACTTTGCCTTGTGACACAATCGCAAAAAAAGGCTAAGAAATCTTCTCCTTTGTTCTTAATATTGCTTGGAGTTATTTTACTTTGTATTGGAAGCTGGCTGTTTTTCAAGATTAGAAGTAATATGAGGTGGACTGACTATATTGATAAACTTCGCTTGGCACCTGGAGTTGTAGTTACGGACTTTGGCAAAAGAAATGGAAAATTTTATGTGGATGGTTTACAAGACCCTGTTGCAACTGATCCTAATGAAATACTTAAAAATACTAAACTTAATCCAAAAAATATTACTGCCAACTGGGAACCTTATCTCTCTTTTAACCCTGAGCTTTCTTTAAAAAGGGCAATTAAAACTCTTGGGCCACCTGCAACTATAGATTTAAAAATAGAGAATGGAGTACTTGTTGCAAATGGCTCTTCATCAAAGAGCTGGTTAAACAGTGCACAGGATAAAAGCAGTTACATACCCGGGATTACGCAGACCAATTTTTCAGGTGTAACAATTGATGAGCTCCAACAGGTTGATTTATTAAAAAAGAGTATTGAATCAACTGTGATAAGGTTTGATTCAGGAAGGTTTGGAATAGCAGATGGCCAACAAAAAGTTCTTGATAGTCTTGCGCTTGATATTAAGGAATTTAATGACCTTTTAAATCTCATTGGAAAAAACTACAATATAGAAATTGCAGGACATACGGACAACTCTGGAAGCCAGTTTAAAAATAACAAGCTGAGCATAGATCGCGCTTCTTATGTTCGTTCCCAGCTGAGAGAGAGGGGAGTTGTTCAAAATCTTTTTTTAGTGGGCAAGGGTTCAAGTGAACCAGTTAGTAGTGAGAAAAGTGAAGAAGGTAAAAAGCTTAACAGGCGCGTAACTTTAAATATTATTAGCAGATAAAAATATAATGATACAAAAAAAAGTATGTATGATCGGTTCTTTTGCTGTTGGAAAAACAAGTTTAGTTACGCGTTTTGTAAAGAGCCTTTTCACTGAAAAGTATCTGACAACAATTGGTGTGAAGATAGACAAAAAAACTGTTGAGATTAATGATCAGGAAATAAATATGATCCTTTGGGATATACATGGTGAGGATGATTTTCAACAGATTTCAATGACCTATCTGCGTGGTTCTTCAGGTTATTTGCTTGTAGTTGATGGTACGAGAAAGAATACACTTGATAAGGCTTTTGAACTTCATGAAAGAGTAGTGGAAAAATATGGTGAAATACCTTTTGTGTTAATACTCAATAAGTCTGATCTTGAAAGTGATTGGGAAATTGAAGAAGCAGAGATGAAAAAACTTTCCGAGAATAATTGGGATGTTGTAAATACAAGTGCCAAAACTGGTGAAGGTGTTGAAGAGGCTTTCAATAAACTTGCACATAAAATTATGGAAGTGAATTCCAATGAATAACCTTCCAGGGTCTGTCTTGGAATATATTTATAATCTGACTGTAGAAGATCGTTCTCTTGCTTATCTTGTTGTATCTAAAGACGGAAAACTTGTAGATCATGGTGGAGATTTAGAAAAGTATGGAATAACTGAGCTTAAAACAGATTGTGAGCTTGGTGAGCAACTCTTTTTTATTAAAGATATTCTCCCTTTGAAAGGTGAAGCTATTTCCATGGAGAATGTGGAGATTGCTGAAAATGTTGTAGTGGATATTCATATTATTCCTGAAAGTGGGTCTGATCGTATCCTCTTTCTTGATGCAAAAATAAATGCAGAACAGCTTAGTTTATTTCAACAAACTGCAAATAATATGAGCCTTATTAATGAGAAAAAATTAAAACTTCTTTCAGATAATGAAATAATTGATGAATCTGATCGCAAGGAATTGCAAAGGGTATTTTCAGACATATCTGTTTTCTCAACTCTTTTGAGAGAGCTTAGTGTAGTTGTACTGGAAGAGCAGGGCGATAATTATTTTACAATACTTAGTGGTGTCCCCAACTGGTTTCTTTGTTGTTATCCCTCGTCAATTACAGGGAGTTTGAAAGTTGAATCTGAAAATAACTTTCTTTTTCTTGGAAACTTCCTTGTTGATGCTGATTCGTTTTGGTTAGATAAAAAGGAAGGGTTTATTAAGTCAGGACAGTGGACTAAAACTGATATTTCAGGCAATGAGTATTATCTGGAGGCAACAGCGTTAAATATTAATTCGCGAAATATA
>JAJCZR010000045.1 GCA_029262295.1 Deltaproteobacteria bacterium
AATAAGTAATATTAAACAAAACCTCTTTTTTGCATTTATCTACAACTCACTCGGTCTGCCTATAGCTGCAGGGGTTTTGTATCCTTTCTTCGGCATACTTTTAAGCCCGATATTTGCAGCTGCAGCAATGAGCTTCAGCTCAGTTTCTGTTATTGGGAATGCATTAAGACTTAGAAGGAAAAAGGTTTAAATTTATTTTTCGTTATTCGCAGAATGTAAGTGCTAGAAACAATAAGTAAATTATAATTTTAACATAATGGAATTAATTTCTACAATAAATTGTCCAAAATGTGGTTTTGAGAAGAGAGAGAAAATGCCAGCTGATTCTTGTTTGTTTTTCTATGAGTGCCTTAATTGTTATACAATTTTAAAACCCAAAATGGGTGATTGTTGTGTTTTCTGCTCTTATGGCACTGAAAAATGCCCCTCTAAACAAGAAGGTCGTTGTTAAATTTCATTAAAACAACAACCTTAACAAAAAATATTATTTATACTTCACAGAACATCCGTAGGATTTTGTCTCAGCTACGGAAATATCTTTTCCTAAAGCAATTTCTGTGAGTGCATTGTCTATATAATTTGTTCTTTTAGATGTATCATTTGTGCCTCTTGGATCATCATCAATTGCACCTTCATATAAAACAGTTTTTTTATCTACATCAAGAACAAACATATGAGGTGTAGTTTTTGCATCGTAGAGTTTTCCGACTTTTCCTTCACTATCGTCAAGCACAGCATAGTTTAAGCCACTTTCTTTGATCCATTTTGTATTGTCTTCATTAGTCATATAGTGAGTACTGTTAACACCCAGCCATACAACTTCTTTATCGTATTTTTTGGAAAGGGTTTTCATTGTTTTTTCTTTGCCGTGCCTTTTTACAAACGGGCAATCAGGGTTAAGCCATTCGAGTACAACGATTTTGTCCTGATAATCAGAAATATTTACGATATTTCCATTAGAATCCTCAAGTTTGAAATCGTGATAATCGGTTGTTGCTGAGTGACTGCTGTGAGCCACAATAAAAAAACTGAATAAAAACATTAAAACCAAAGAAATTTTGTAGTAGTTTTGATAAATCATATTTATTTCCTCCAAGAGTTACGATAAAAATAAGATATTCACTAAAATATCTCATTCAACATATTTATATTATTTGTTGTCTATTTACGGTTTAAAGATTCAACTTTATTGGAAATTCGATTCCTTTCCTGTTTTCTGGAGAATTACTAAAAACAATGAGAGAATCTAAAACATTCGTTGTGAGTTTTTGTCCTTTAAAAACAGACGTGGTTAGAAATATTTTGGATTTCCCTTCTTTCTCGTTGTGTTCGTAAGCTAATTCTTCAATACTCAACGCACTTTCCGGATTTGGGAAAAACTCTATGTCTTCCACATCAGATTTCCAATTAATAGTAATTATATGTTCCTTTTTTTCTTTTACGGTTTTTTGATCAATCTTGTAGCTTAAAACTGTGCCAAGGTTATCGTTTTCAAGAGGTAATTTCTTCGACCATGTAGAAAATAGTTCTCCTTCATTACTTTTAAACTTATAGACTGAGTTTAGTTTTAGGCTAAGTTCAGATTCGCCCGGGATACATATTTCTCTGCAACTAACCCAATTTGCGGCGCCTTTTATTACAAGAGGCATTATTGTGTTTAATTTTTCAGGTGCTTTTACTTTAGTCCAAAGCAAAAGAGTGTTTTCATAACCGTAGTTAATACTTACTTCGTTGCTTATAAACTTGATTGGCAAGGGCCATTGAGTATCTCCAACTTTAAACCCTTCAGGTAAATCGAGGTTAAAGGATGTGGGAAGTCCGGAATCACCCGGATTTTTCCAGTAAATATGCCAATCAGGTTGCACTTCAAATAAAACCCCCAATGAAAAGGTTTCCCCGGGTTTCACTGATGATACATCCGAAACTAATTTTGCACTCACAGAATTTGCAAACTCATCTTCATCAGCAAAAAGTGGGTTTGTCCCAGTTAATAAAAGTAAGATAATTATAAAAAGTAGTTTCATTAAAACCTCAATTTTGAAAAAATAATTTCAAATAAGTGTAACAGCAAGAAATTAGAAATCCTTAATTTTATATAAAAAAGCAGCTCAAGACACGTTTTGATCAGAGCTGCTCATTAAACTTTTAATTAGTAAAAACCTTTTATTTTTTTAGTGTTGGATAACCATCAATATAAACCCAATCTGTCGCTTTTGCAGGAATATGACAGGCAAGGCAATCTTTTTTATAGTCTGTTGATATATTCTTTGTTTTATCATCTTTACTAAAAAGGGCCCATCCCCAACCATCACCCCAATTTGGGTTATCTTTAAATCTTCCTTCCTGATCCTTTACCATTACAAACCACACAAGTTCTTCATCTGCGGAGAATACTTTTGGCCCTGTTGTAAGAGCTGAAGTTTTGATACCTCTTATTTCTTTTACCAAGACTGAACCGTCTGCAAATTTTCCAGTTTCTTTGTATGCCTTAGCTGTGCCGGGAGATGCAACAACATCGTGAAACCCGTAACCATCAGTTTTTGTTCCGTCAGGTAATTCAGGAACTACCCATGCTCCAAGATACTCCCAATTTACTCTTATGTTATCTTGAGGAAGGCTAATTTTTCCTGATTCATCTACAAATGATGAGTAGCTCTCGGTTTTCTCGGCTTTTGCCTCGTTCCCAACTGGATTCTCATTGCTGCATGACTGAATTCCGAATGTAAGAATTCCCAAAAATAGAACGAGTGACGTAAAAAACTTAATCATAATAATCCTCCTCAAATCCTTATATTTTTCATAGTAGTTTACCTTATTTGATGCAGGTTCTTGTTTTTAGGTGCAAAAACTATATTTCTTATAATAAAATGCAGATTCGGTTAAAATTTTGAGATGCAAACTTCAAGATCAACCGGACATCATTTAACTGAGAAAATAAACCCACGTACAACAAATATTGATGAGCTATCAACAACCGAAATTGTTGATCTCATAACGAACGAAGATAGCGAAGTAATTAATGCTGTTTCAAAAGAAAAAGAAAACATTTCAAATGCTATTATACTTGTTTTGGAATCGCTTAAAAACAATGCCAAAATTTTTTTTGTCGGTGCAGGCACGAGCGGCAGGCTTGGCATTCTGGAAGCAGCAGAGTGTCCACCCACTTTTGGCACTGATCCAGAAATGATCCAGGCAATTATAGCTGGAGGAAAAGAAGCTGTTTATAACTCAATTGAAGGTGCAGAAGATTCTGATGTCGACTCAGTAGTGGCTCTCAAAGAAAAAGGGCTTTCAAAAAATGATATTGTTATAGGCATTGCAGCAAGCTCATCCACTCCATTTGTAATATCTGCAATCAAGTATGCTAAAAGTATTTCATGTAATTCTGTGCTAATTACATGCACCCCTGCTGAATCAGAGGCAGATGTAGTAATTACTCTTCTCGTGGGCCCTGAAGTTATAGTAGGTTCCACAAGATTAAAATCGGCCACCGCTACAAAAATGGTTTTAAACATGATTACCACAGCTTCGATGATTAAGATGGGAAAGACTTTTGGTAATTTGATGGTGGATGTGCAACCAAAATCCTCAAAACTAAGGGATAGGTCTATAAGAATAGTCTCTGAAATTTCTGGAGTAGATAAACAAGAAGCTGAAACACTGCTTCAAAAAGCAACTTGGAATGTAAAAACTGCAATTGTGATGAAACTAAAAGACCTTTCAGTAAAAGACTCAGAAAAGCTACTGAATACAAAAAATGGATTTCTTAAAAAAGCTCTAAGTTAATTCTGAAAATGACCTGGTTAGATTCAATATTATCTAAAGATGAAAAATTGGCTGTGGGCCTGATCTCAGGCACATCAATGGATGGCATTGATGCAGTACTATTAAAAATATATGGGTTTGGGACAGATACAAAGATTGAGATAATTGATTTTTTATGTGAGGAATATAGCAGGAGATCAAAGATGGCCTTGCAAAATATAGAAAACGATTTTAGTCTTCAAAAATTATCTGATCTCAATTTTATTATTGGAAAAGAATTTGCTGACGCAACTCTCAAAATTATTATAAAGAACGGTTTTAAAAAATCTGATATAGATTTTATTGGTTCACATGGACAAACAGTTTTTCATAATCCCCCATCGCTAAATAAT
Organism: Deltaproteobacteria bacterium; assembly: GCA_029262295.1. Taxonomy (GTDB): domain Bacteria; phylum Desulfobacterota_D; class UBA1144; order Nemesobacterales; family Nemesobacteraceae; genus JAJCZR01. Next base: position 4,158 of record JAJCZR010000045.1, read on the forward strand.
AAATATTGTTCAACACTTCAGATTGGCGAGATTGATGTTATATCTGAGGAAACCGGGATTACAACTGTTGGTGATTTCAGGACTAAAGACATTGCAGCCGGAGGCGAAGCTGCACCATTTATTCCATATCTTGATTTTGTTTGCTTTAGTAAACTCAAAAAGAATGTACTTGCCCAGAATATTGGTGGGATTGCCAACTGCACTTTAGTTACTTCCAACTGGAAAGATCTGATTGCATATGATTCAGGGCCTGGGAATTTACTTTTGGATTCAATGATTTTTCTTGCAACGGATGGAGAGAAAAGTTTTGATGA
>JAJCZR010000046.1 GCA_029262295.1 Deltaproteobacteria bacterium
GAAGTTGATCCTGATCTTGAGATAACTGAGATAGCTGACCGTGTAATAAAGGAAGATGGCCCTGCTCTCATATTTGAAAATGTTAAAGGTGCTAGTTTTCCGCTTGCGATTAATCTTTTTGGTACTCCCGAACGTGTGGAACTTGCACTTGGGAGAAAACCTAGTGATGTCGGTGAAGAGCTTGTAGAAGTATTTCACAAAGTTAATCCACCGAGCCTTTCAGGTTTTTTCTCTATTCTTCCTAAGCTTTTTGAGCTGTCTTCAATGAGGACAAAAAAAGTAAGATCGGGTGAAGTGCACCAAGTTGAGATGAAACCTGATCTTTCAAAACTCCCAATTATAAAATGCTGGCCTGATGATGGAGGAAGATTTATTACTCTTGGACTTGTTTTAACTAATAACCCTGTTGATGGTAAAGGGAATCTCGGTATATACAGAATGCAGGTCTATGACAAAGAAACAACTGGAATGCATTGGCATCCACACAAGGGTGGGGCCGCACATTATCATGAAGCAGCAAAATTAGGACAAGACCTTGAAGTGGCAGTTGTACTAGGTGGAGATCCCAAAATGATATTCAGTGCTATTGCTCCATTACCTGATGGTATGAATGAGCTAGCATTTGCAAGTTATCTTCGTGGAAAACCAGTGCCAATGGTTAAAGCAAAGAGCTTATCGTTAAGAGTTCCTGCAAATGCAGATTTTATTCTGGAGGGAGTAGTTCCCCAGGGAGTTTTAAGAGAAGAGGGCCCTTTTGGTGACCACTTTGGACACTACTCTATGGAAGCTGATTTTCCCGTTTTTAATATAAAAGAGATTACACATAGAAATAATGCAATTATGCCTGCCACTATTGTTGGCAAACCTCCAAAAGAGGATGTCTATCTTGGAATGGCAGCTGGTGAGATGTTTTCACCATTAATAAAGATAATACAGCCAGAAGTAAAAGATATGTGTGCATATTACGAAGCAGGGTTTCATAACCTTCTTGCAGTATCAGTAGATGAGCGTTATCCCAAAAATGGAATAAAGGCTATGCTGGCACTTTGGGGCACAGGTCAGCTCCTTTTAACCAAGTGTATGATAACAGTCTCAAGTGATGTTAATCCCAGGGATTTCAGCGCTGTTTTAAATGAGATAGGTGAAAATTTTGATCCGAGAGAAGATTTTATTTTAATCCCGTGGGCACCTCTTGATACACTTGATTTCACAAGTGGTAAATTAAATGTTGGTAGCAAGATGGGGATTAATGCTGTCAGGAAAAGAGATCCTGAGAAAAAGAAGTTTGCCAAAAAAGTTGCAAATCCAAAATCAAAGCATAAAGAGATTATAGATCACAGGTTATTAAACGGTGGATTTCTTGTAATTAAGGTTGATGAATCAAAAGTTGATCCAAAAAAAATGATTAATAAGATGTTTGAAACTCCCGGTTATAAAGACATAAGGATTTTGGCTGTTGTGAGTTCCGATATAGACTTAAAGGATGACACCGATTTAATCTGGGGTATATTTACACGTTTTGATCCGTATCTTGATGTGATATTTGAACATACTGAGCTTCGAGGTTCTGCTGTTGTTTATGATGGCCGAATGGGAATTGATGCTACCAAGAAGACATGGTATCCAAAGGTAATTGAGATGTCTGATAATATACAAACAAAGGTGACTAAAAGATGGAAAACATACTGGAATCAGTAGAGATGCTATGCACAGATAAGAACCTGCTGCCAATATTAAGTAAAGTTGAAAAAGGGAAAAGGCTTTCATTCGAAGACGGGATGACTATTTTACAATCCCCCGACCTTAACTCTGTGGGTATGATGGCTGATTATGTTAAGAGAGAAAAAACAGGGGATAAAGTCTACTTTGTGGTAAATCGTCATGTTAATCCCTCAAATATCTGCGCTATTTCCTGTAAATTTTGTGCTTTTGGAACAACTAAAAAATCACCGAATGCTTATGAACTTTCACACGATCAGATGCTATCCATGATAAGTGATGAGATAAGAGAAGTGCATATTGTTGGCGGGCTTCATCCTGATTGGAATTTTAAGGAATATCTTGATATTGTAAAAATGATAAAAGACAACTATCCCGAGACACATATTAAAGCTTTTACTGCCGTTGAGATCGACTGGTTTACAGAAATAAGCGGGCTTTCAATTGAAGATGTGTTGCTCACTTTAAAAGATGCTGGTGTTGATGCATTAACTGGAGGCGGCGCTGAAATACTCCACCCTGATGTTAGAAAGAAGATTTGCGCTCCAAAAACAGTTGCAACCAGATGGGAAGAGATTCACAGAATAGCCCACAGACTTAAAATCCCAACTAATGCAACAATTCTTTATGGCCATGTGGAAGAACCATTTCATGTTGTGGATCATATGGAAAGATTGAGGAATGTTGAAGATGATTCTCCCGGGTTCTTTGCATTTATACCGGTTCTTTTTCAACCTGAAAACACTGGTCTTAAAAAAATAAAATCTTTTCCTGCTTCCTATGATATGAAAGTTCATGCCCTTGCAAGGCTATACCTTGATAACTTTCCCCATATAAAAGCCTACTGGATCACTCTTGGAGAAAAAGCTGCTCAAGTGGCACTTCATTATGGCGCCAGTGATGCAGACGGCACCATTATTAAAGAAAAGATTATTCATGATGCAGGTGCGCCATCCGAGATAGGACACAGCAGAGACTTTATGGTAAACATGATAAAAAACTCAGGCTATGTGCCGGTTGAAAGAGATGCACTTTATAATGAAGTGAAGGTTTATAATTAGAGTTTTATAACTGCTTCTCAAGATTAAGATAATAGCGGGTATATCTTAGTTCTCCTTTCTTTATTAAAGCTTTTTTATTTATCAAGTCCTGAAGGTCCCTTGTAGCAGTTGCCCTTGAAGTGCCAGTTATGCTTATATAGTTCTTTGCACTCAGCCCTCCTTTAAACCCTTCTATTCCTTCTTCGAATATCCTGTTTAAAACTTTTTCCTGTCTTGGATTTAGTTGATTATGGATTTGGCCATAAAACCTGGCTTTATTAATAAGAAACTCTATTAATTTTTGAGAATATATCTGTGCTTCAATCACAGTATTTGCAAAATAGACCAACCAGTTTGTTATATCCAACTTTTTATTACTTTTCTCAAGCATTTGGTAATATATTTTTCGTTTTTTTTCAATTGAATGGGCAAGTGCAATCAAAGTTGGTTGTCCCAGGTTTTGTGATAAGGATTTTTCTGATATTGCACGCGCTATTCTACCATTCCCATCTTCAAAAGGATGAATGCTTACAAAGTAAAGATGAGCTATTCCTGATCTTGTAAGAGCAGAGATAGAAAACTTTTCTTTTGGTGCACTGCCATTAAACCATTTAATAAATCTATTCATCTGATCTTTCATTTCTTTTGAAGGAGGTGCTTCAAAATGAATTTTATGTTTGTGTAAATATCCGGAGACAACCTGCATAGATTCATCAGCTGTTCTGTATCTTCCTATATCCTTTATATCATTCCTGCCTCTTATCAGCATCTTGTTCCATGAAAAAAGTGTTTTGTGTTTAAGTTGATTGTTAAATGAACTATAGACATCAACCATCATTTCTGATATTCCTTCTTCAGCAGGTGTGCCTTTATTTCCTTGTGTTTTTAAACCGAAGTTTTTGCGTATAGAAGATTGTAGACTCTCTCGATTTAATATTTCACCTTCTATCCTGGATGTTTTGAGGGCTTCATTGCTTATTAATTGCACTATAAGCTCATCTTTTTCTTCATTGTTAATATGTTTTAATGTTCCGAGAAAAATTCCTGTTTTATGCAGAAACTCTGATTCCAGATTATTTAATTCTTTTTCATCGTAAGAAAAAGCAGGCCAGTTTTTTTGTTGCCAATTCCATTTCATGATTTATAGTGTCCTTTCTATAACTTAGATTATAGCCATTTTGTGAGCTATAGAAAGCTTTTCTATAACTCATGAAGATGAAATAATCTTAGTAAAGTAAAAAAAAGGAATAAAACCAATGAAGGGAGTTCGTAATAAATTGTAAAATTTTTGATTGTTGTTTTATGTCAGGTTAAAAAAATAAGTACCTATTCAACAATCTTTGAATTTTCAGGTTTACTGAAAAAGCCGGGTTCAACATCAACAAATTCGATATTGGTTAAATCTGCATAACCAAGATTATCTGTAAGCCCTTTATCTTCCCTCCAGCCCCAAAATTCCCAGCGTGTGGAAATAGGAATTCCATCTACTTCTTTATATTTAGAATATTCAATTGCATGAGGGTCTTTTTCAGCTTCTTCTTTAGATTGAAGAAAGGTAACTATATATGCGCTATATCTGATAACATTGCTATTCGGGTCTGCGTAGACTATATACCAGTCTTCAGGGGAATCACCAATGCCTTTGTCAAATGTGAGCTTTTGAGTCTTATATGTCTTTCCATTGAGTTTGTTGTCTTCATAGTCCTGCCAAATTGTTCCAGGGTCATCCAGTTTATATGGAAACAAAAAGAAATAGCTCCACGTAAATATACCAAACCTTGCTCTTTCCACTTTAGCATCTGAAGGGGTCTGATAGACTTTCTCACCATCATAGATAAGGGAAACTCCATCTTTCATATCCATCCTGATCTTTGTCGAATCGGTAAGCATTGTCACTTTACCTTTAAATGCCTGGTTGCCTCCAAAGAAAATATCCATATCAAAACTAACAGCTTTTTTAGAAAGAAACTGTTCTTTTTTATGTGAACTTTCTATTTCTGAAACAAAAGAATTTTCAGCGCTGGCAAGTTGAAAACTTGAAAAAACAAAGACAATTAATAGTAAAATTGATTTCATTATATTTACCCCGGTTGGTATTAATTTTTAGCTGTCTCTTAGGATTCCTTATTTTTTAGATAATCTCAATTAATATTATTGCAATAAAATTTTTTTCAGTTGTACTGATAATTATGAGTAAAAAAATAGTTTTAATTCCCGGAGATGGTATCGGACCGGAGATTACAGATGCAACCAAAAAGGTTGTAAAAGCAACGGGAATAGATATTGAATGGGTTGAACACCATGCAGGGCTTCAGGCAATTGCGAATGGTGCAGAAGAAGTTTTACCAAAGGAAACACTGGATGCTATAAGTGAACATAAAATTGCCCTAAAAGGCCCATGTACAACTCCGATTGGAGAAGGTTTTTCTTCTGTGAATGTGCAGCTTAGAAAATCTTTAGATTTATATGCTGCTGTGCGCCCTGTTAGAAACCTTGAGGGTATAAAAACCAGATTTGATGATGTAAATATAGTTATTGTAAGAGAAAACACTGAAGGGCTTTACAGTGGAGTGGAAAACACGGTTTCACCCGGCGTTGTGATGAGTATGAAAGTTGCCACAGAAAAAGGCTGTAAGAGAATAGCAGAGTGGGCTTTTGACTATGCACAAAAAAGAGGGAGGAAGAAGGTGACAGTTTTTCACAAAGCAAATATTATGAAAGTGACAGATGGATTGTTCATAGCAAAGTCAAAAGAGGTTTCAGATAAATATGATGATGTTGCATATAATGAATTTATAATCGATGCAGGATGTATGAAATTAGTCCAGGATCCTACCCAGTTTGATGTCTTACTTCTTGAAAATTTATACGGTGATGTAGTGAGTGATCTTTGTGCCGGCCTTGTTGGTGGGCTTGGTGTTGTGCCTGGGGCTAATATTGGAAATGAAGTTGCGGTATTTGAAGCAGTACATGGATCTGCTCCTGATATTGCAGGGCAGAATGTGGCAAATCCCTTAGCGCTTATAATGTCGGCCGTGATGATGCTTAATTATATTGCTGATAATGAGAACAAACCGGAGTTTCGGTCTGCTGGCGACAAAATTAAGAATGCCTATAACAAAGCTTTGTCTTTGAATATTAAAACCAGAGATCTTGGTGGCAAGTCCAGCACAAGTGATTTTGCAGAAGAGCTTGTAAAACATATTTCACATAATTAAAAATAAGTCCGCTCTTTCTTAATACATTTTTAATATGTTACTATTATCTTCATAATAAACAATTTAATATCAAAGGTGAATTATGTCTACATTGATGGAAAGTCTCGGAAAAATGCTTGCCGGAAGTGCTATGAAGCAGATAAGCACAAGGGCAGGGGCAAGTGAAAGCTCAACAGGAAAAGCCATCTCATTGGCACTACCAATATTAATGGGGGCACTATCCAGAAATGCTTCAAGCGGAAACGGTGCAGAAAGCCTTATGGGAGCATTATCAAGGGATCATGATGGCAGGATACTTGATGATGTCGACGGCTATATTAACGGGCCAAAGGCACTTGAGGATGAAGGGATTATTGGCCACGTGTTAGGTGCAAGAAGAGGTAGGGTGGAATCCAGTATTGGCAGATCATCTGGCCTTGATGCAGGATCAGTTGGAAACATAATGAAGATACTTGCACCAATAGTTATGGGACAACTTGGAAAGCAAAGACAACAGTCTGGTATGGATGCAAGCTCACTAATGAATATGCTCAACTCTGAAAACGCGCAAATGGAAGTTAATACTAATGTATCTCCTGAGTCCCTCAACCAACTTCTGGATATTGATGGTGATGGAGATGTTGATCTTGCAGATTTACAGAAGAGTGGTATTTCAAGTCTGCTAAGTGGCATACTCAAGAAATAATTAATAAACTTAAAGGAGGTTTTATATATGCTTAATATACTTGCTTGGGCCTTATTAGGCCTGGTTGCCGGATGGCTGGCAAAGATTATAATGCCTGGAAAAGATCCAGGTGGTTTTTTTGTAACAATTGCAATAGGTGTAATAGGTGCTTTTATCGGTGGATTTATTGGTCAATATACTGGAATCCTAGGTTCGGCTACAGGTTTTAATCTGGGAAGTTTGATCACTGCTATTGTGGGAGCTTTAGTTCTATTAGGAATTATCAGGGTTGTAAGTAAAAAATATTAGTTATAAATAAGGGCAGACATTTATCTGCCTTTTCTCCTCCTTCTTTGAAAAAACACTTTATTCACTTATTATTATCCTTGGTCTTTATCTTATGAAAATAAAATTTTGTGGAGCTGCAGGCACTGTTACAGGAAGCTGCCATCTTCTTACTCTGGATGATGGTTACAAAATATTGTTAGATTGCGGCCTTTATCAGGGAAGGGATAAAGACTTTAAAAATTTTAACAGCAAATGGCTTTTTGATCCCTCTGAGATTGACTGCCTCGTACTTTCTCATGCCCATATTGACCATAGCGGTAGAATTCCAAAACTGGTGAAGGATGGTTTTGATGGAAAGATACTCTGCACAAGCGCCACAAGGGACCTTTGTGCTGTAATGCTCCTTGATAGCGCAAAAATCCAGGAACGGGATGCTTACTATCAGAACAAACGAAATAAGAAAAAAGATCTGCCTCAGGATGAAGAACCTCTTTATGAAACTGAAGATGTAAAAGATGCTTTAAGGCATTTTATCGGGACAAGTTATAGAAAGTCTTATCAGATAAACAAAGAAGTATCAGTTGTATTCCGTGATGCTGGCCATATTTTTGGAAGTGCAAGTGTTGCACTAAGGATTGAAAGGGAAAGCGGGGAACCAATATATTTTGGTTTTTCAGGTGATATTGGAAGACCAAACAGACCGATTTTAAAAGACCCGGTTCATTTGAAATACCTGGATTATCTTATTTGTGAATCAACTTACGGTGGGCAGCAGCACAATGATCTTCCACATGACGAAGAAGCACTTCTGAATATCATTGATGAAACATGTGTAAAGAAAAATGGAAAACTTATTATTCCTGCGTTCAGTGTTGGAAGGACCCAGGAAATAGTCTATATGCTTGACCGTCTTGAAACTGCCAGAAGACTTCCAAAAATACCAGTGTATGTGGATAGCCCAATGGCCACAAATGCCACAGAGGTTTTTCAGCTTCACCCAGAGTGTTTCGATGCAGAAATACTTGAATATATGATAGATGATCCTAATCCTTTTGGTTTTAATGAGCTTAAATACATAAGAAAGTCTCAAAAATCGAAAGAACTGAATACCTTAAAAGGGCCAGCAATTATTATCAGTGCATCCGGCATGATGACAGGTGGAAGAATAGTTCATCATCTAAGAAATCATATAGAAAATCCTGACAACACTTTGCTAATAGTTGGATATTGTGCCCCATATACTTTAGGGGCTAAAATCAGAAGAGGTGATAAAGAGGTTTGGATTTTTGGTAGTAAAAAGCAGGTGAATGCAAAAGTTGTGATAATGGATTCCTACAGTGCCCATGGTGACCAAAATGAGATGATTGAGTATCTTTCTGATCTTGATAAGCAAAAACTCAAACAGATATTTCTTGTTCATGGTGATCCAGACAGACAGAAAATTTTTAAAGAAGAACTTTTAAATAAAGGTTACAAAGATATACAAATGCCTGAATTAGGTGATGAGTTTGAAATTGAATAAATTTAATGTTTACAGCTATTTATGAGCAATAGTTAAACTTCTTTATTTGTATTTTATGAAATTAACTGAATTCGAATCACTTGATGTATTGCAGAAGTTTCTTGATAATGGGGATAAACTAAACAATATAGTTTTTCAATCTCTCGATTTATCAGATTATACCCTCCAGTTATTATCTCAACCACTTAAAAACTGTATTTTCCTGGGTTGCAAGATCGATCCCGGAGTTGTAGATGAAATAATCTATAAAGGTGCGCTTGTCTTTCCCCCACTTACCGGAATTCCTTACAAAGCTTTTAGAAACTCACTTTACACACCTGAAGAATTACTAGAAGGATTTGAGAAAAATAGCCCGGAAAGTCTTGATAAAATGTTTGATACAAAAGTTTTTAACCACTTTGTGGATATGGGAAGGACTAATCCCACCAGTATCTTTGAGACATTTGCAAGGTCACTTCACGATCATTCCATTACGGATTCACTTGAAGAGTTTGTTGAGAATAAAAAAATTGTGGCAATAATGGGTGGTCATGCAGTTAAAAGGGATGAGCCTGAATTTAAGAATGTGGCAGAGATTTCCAAAAGGTTAACTGAGAAAGATTTTGTGATGACGAGTGGTGGTGGGCCAGGCGCTATGGAAGCCACTCATGTGGGTGGGTGGTTTGCGGGGAGATCGGATGAAGACTTTATGAAAGCTATTAACTTTCTTTCGCAGACCCCTGATTATAAAGAAAGATTTGATTGGATTTCAACTGCAATCGAAGTTAAAAAAAGATTTCCTTTAATTGAAAGAGGTGGTAAGACTTTTGAAAGCCTGGGTATCCCAACCTGGCTTTACGGACATGAACCACCTACTATCTTTGCAACTAATATTGCAAAATACTTTGCCAACAGCATTAGGGAAGATGGTCTTTTAGCGATTGCCAAATCAGGAGTAATATTTTCCCCTGGGAGTGCGGGCACAGTGCAGGAAGTGTTTCAAGATGGCGCTCAAAATCATTATGTTACAGAAGGAGTTATTAGTCCAATGGTTTTTTTTGGTAAAGATTTTTGGACAAATAAACTTCCTGCCTATGATTTGCTGAAGAGGATCGCTAAGGGTAGAGAATACGAAAAATTGATAATTATTACAGATGATATTGATGAGATCGTAGATTTTATTTCGGATTATAAGTATTAGTGTTTCTACTACCTGTTCCAAAAAAATAAATGAGTATCTCCTCTATTCTTTCCTGCCAGTTTCCCCATGAATGTCCGTCATTAAATTCGTTATAACGGTATGGTATTTCATGTTTTTGAAGCTCATCCCTGAATTTTCTGTTCACATCCAAAAATACCCAGGGAATATCATATTTATAGACCTCCAGATCGAAACGACCGACATCCATGTATATATTTGATGTATATGGAATACCTCCATTTCTCATAGTATCTGAAAAGATATTAAAGAGTTTTGTTTTTATTGCAGAAGATTGTGCAGCGACTTTTTGAAAAACATCCGGATGTTTGAAGATTGAGCAAAGTGAAAAATATCCTCCTGCAGAAATTCCATGTAATGCCCGCATTTTAGGATTTTTGGCAACATTATATTTTCTTTCTATTTCCGGAATGATTTCATTAATCAGGACATCCATCAAACTTTTCTTTTTTAAATTCAGGTACTCATTTGATCTGTCTTCAGTGGTTATAAAAACGGCAACGATAGGTTCAATTTTTTTCTGATCAATGCAGTTGTCCAAAACGTTTTTGTAATATGCAAAGTTGAGCATATCATCACCGTCAAAAACATAAATACAGGGAAGCTCAGAAAGCTCTTCATATCCGAAAGGAAGGTATATTTTCAACTCTTTTGCGTTAATTTCTTTGTTGTTGAAAACTAAATTTAGTTTTACAATAGTTCCTGAGTTGACTCCGTCTATAACAAGGAGCGACCGGCTTTTTTTAAAATCCGGCATTATGAGTTCCGAATTATATCCATATCCACTTGGAATCTTGTCAGGGTTAAGCGGATCGTTAATATGCTGCCCGTCAGCTTCTAACTTATAGTCCAGCCTCGAATCTGAGGGAAGCTTATATGATCTATAAAAGAAGTTTGATTCACCGCAATTTATACATTCAAGTTTTTCACTTTTTGACCAGCCACTTTGCAGATCTCCACAGATTTTGAGTTCAGTGGCATTTCCAAAATAGATAAAATGCGCTTCGTTTTTATTCTCAATAATTGGAACTTTTTTATCTTCGAGAAATTTGTTTACCAGTTGTTCTCTATTTTCAGGTGAATGATTTATTAAGTCATCTATAAATCTGTTGAAACTTTCATGTCCCATTTTATTCAAGACACTCTTTGGGAAGAATTATATCTTTTTCAGTTTTTGGTTTTGATCTTTTATTTTTAAGCTTTTCGTAAGCTTCTTTGGAAAACCACCAGTCAAGTCCGGCACCACATTCAATATTCTTGGGAGATTCAAGATCAATACACTTTGAGTTATCATCCGGGCAGCTAAGCCTTACATGGAAATGGCCATCATGTCCCCACCAGGGCCTTAGTTTTCTGAGCCAACTTTCTTTGCCATATTTACCGCATAAGTGTTTTTTAATTGCAGGATTGATAAATATTCTATTAACTTCCTCATAGCTTGCAGCTGTTTTTAATAACTCCCCATTTAATGATGCCCACTTATTAAAGTCAATCTTATTCTTTGCTCCATTTAGTTTTGATACAGGCCTTAAACTTTCTCTTTCCGGTACTGTATAAAGCTCATTAACACTGTTTTTATGCAAGAGTAAAATATCTGCATCAAGGCCGGATTGATGGCTGCTGTGGTCATCTAATATTGGGCCACCACCTTCTTTCGATATATCTGCAATAAGTACATTCGCATTATATTTTTTGGTAAAATCGCGTGTAAACTTTTTGATATAATTTACGAGAATAGCATTTCCATGGTTTCTCTTCCTGCTTGTTCTTATAACCTGATAACCTAATCCAGTTTCAGGTAGTGCTACTGAATTTTTAACACAACCGGCGTTGTATTTACCAATAGATGCGGAGTTGCCCTCTGAATAATTAGTGAGGCTGAAAATAATAAAAAGTGAACTGAATACCAGTTTTACTGCGTACATATATGAAATTTAACCAGAAGAAAATAAAAATAAAAAAGTTTGAACATATAATCTTGATGAATAGATTATACTAACTATATTTTTTGGAGAATTGAAAACACTATGAATGATATTATAAAAACACTTGCAATTCTAATTGTTTTTATTGCTGTAGGACTTTCTTGTAGTTCAATTTCGGGCAATGAGACAAAAGATGATTCTGAAACCAAGGAGCAAAAAATGGCTGTGATAGATTATGAAAATTTAGAAAAGGCTTATTTTGCTGGGGGATGTTTTTGGTGCATGCAGCCACCTTTTGACAGACTAGAGGGAGTGGTTGAAACATGGGTTGGTTATTCAGGCGGTACAGAAAAAGATCCAACATACAATCAGGTTGCTTCAGGACAAACAAGCCATGCAGAAGCGATTGAAGTTGTTTATGATCCGGAAAAAATTTCTTATGAAAAAATACTTGAAACATTCTGGATTAATGTAGATCCCACGCAGGCCAATGGACAGTTTGCAGATAAAGGAAGACAGTACAGAGCAGCTATTTTTTATGTAGGTGAACCACAAAAAAAAAAGGCAGAAGCCTCGATAAAAGAGCTTGAAGAATCAGGGAAATTTAATAATCCGATAGTTACAATAGTAGAAGAATTTAAAACCTTTTATAGAGGCGAAGACTATCACCAGAAGTATTATGAGAAAAATCCAATTCATTACAACCTCTATAAAAAAGGTTCAGGCAGGGAAGGTTATATTAAAAAAACCTGGAAAGACGGTTTCCCTGATGATTAGCCGGTATAATTCTTTGGATTATGCCTGTCTCCCTTCTTGGTAAGAACCTGAAGTTTCCCGATCCGAAAGATGCAGACCAACATGGTCTATTAGCTGTGGGTGGTGATCTTTCTTTGGAGAGGCTGTTACTTGCTTACAAAAAGGGCATTTTCCCCTGGTATTCAGAAGGAGAACCCATTTTATGGTTTTCACCTGATCCAAGACTGATTTTTTCCCCAAAGAATTTCAAACCCTCAAAAAGTCTTCAAAAATTACTAAAGTCCAGGAAATTTAATGTAAAAGTTGATAATAATTTTGAAGAAGTAATCCATAAATGTGCAAAAGTGAAAAGAAAGTTTCAAAGCGGCACATGGATTACACAAGATATGCAAGATGCATATATTAAACTTCATAATCTTGGTTTTGCTCATTCTTTTGAGACATACCTGCAAGGTGAGCTTGTTGGAGGTTTATACGGTGTGTCACTTGGTGGGGCTTTTTTTGGTGAGTCTATGTTTTATAGTGAAACTGATGCTTCAAAAGTTGCTTTCTCCTATCTTGTTGATTTTTGTATAGATGTTGATTTTGATTTCATTGATTCCCAGGTCTCAAATGAACATATGCTAAATATGGGTGGCGTGGAGATTCCTAGGGCTGAATTTTTAAAGGTGCTTGAAAAATCACTTGAAAAAGAAACAATCAAAGGAAAATGGAAACTGTCAGTAAATGCTGACAGTTAAAATAAAACTAGTTAAATTTCTCGGATGCCGAAATTACTTGTCTTTCAACATGTAGCCCATGAAATACTTGGCACGCTTGATCCTTTACTAAGAGGAAGGGGATTTAGGATTCGCTACGTTAATTTTGGCCGCACAAATTACAAAATCCCAAATCTTGATAATTATTCAGGTCTTATAATCTTAGGTGGGCCGATGAATGTGGATCAGGTCTGTGATTATCCTTATCTCATTCCAGAAATTGATACCATAAAGAAAGCCCTTGATCTCGATATGCCTGTTTTGGGAATTTGCCTTGGCTCACAGCTCCTTGCAAAAGCGCTTGGGGCAGAAGTTTCTAAAAACAGTTGTAAAGAGATTGGATGGTATGAAGTTAAAAAAACAACTGAGGGGAAAAAAGATCCATTGTTATCACAGTTTGGTGATGTTGAGAAAATATTCCAGTGGCATGGAGATACTTTTGAAATTCCAAAAGGCGCTGTGAAGCTTGCTTCATCAAAAACATGTGGCAACCAGGCCTTCAGATATGGTAATAAGGTATATGGTTTTCAATTTCACCTCGAAGTTGATAAACAGATGATTGAAAGGTGGCTTATTAACCCTGAGAACAAAAAAGAACTTGCAGAACTAGAAGGTGTGATTGATCCTGATCTTATAAGAGAAAAAACACCCGAACTCATTAACGATCTTATTAAACTGAGTAACAAAACATTTACCAAATTTATAGATTTGTTTGGAAACATAGTGAAAAAAGAGGTTTTACCATCAAGGTAACCAGATTGAAAAATTAAGTTCTGAGTGTATAATCAACCCCGTTTTTCCATTCTATTTTCATAAAAAAATACAAAGGAGTTAATAATGAGTACATGGGAAGTTACAAATCATGGACATCCTGATATTAAGCCTCTAGATACAAAAAGGGCAATCTTTATAGGAAGATATCAGCCATACCATTTCGGGCATATAAGCCTTGTAAGACAAAAACTGGATAAAGGGGTACCTTGCCTGATAATGGTAAGAGATATTCCACCAGACTCAAGAAATCCTTTTACTACAGAACAAACTGTGAGCATGATAAAGAAGTATCATGAGAGTAAAGGAGATAATGTGGAAGTTATGATTATCCCTGATATCGAATCTGTAAACTGGGGTAGGGGAGTAGGCTATGAAATGAACGAATATACCCCACCTGAAAATATAGGTTTTATTTCAGCAACAAGGATTAGGGAATCTGTGACTGAAGGTAATGATGAGTGGAAAAAACTTGTTGATGAGTCTATTCAGGAAGATGTGGTTAAATATTTAGCGGAATCAAATGTGTAAATAAAAAAAGGGCATCAATTTGATGCCCTTTTTCTTTAAGCTTGTGCAGTCTTATCTTTTTTCTTTTTCTTTGGTTGAGCATTTTGGTATTTACGACGAAATTTTTCAACCCTTCCTTCTTTTTCAAACTGTTTGTCTTTACCGGTATAAAAAGGATGAGAGTCGCTTGTGATTTCAACTGTAATTAATGGATACTCATTTCCATCTTCCCACTTAACTTTTTCTTCAGAAGTTCTTGTGGTGCGTGTTAAAAAGCTATGTCCTGTTGACGCGTCTTTAAAAACAACATAATTGTAATCTGGATGTATATCTTTTTTCATTTTTATTTCCTTATAACTTAATTTTAAAGAGCTATTAGGTTATCAAAAATTAAAACTTTGTAAAGATTAATTATTTAGTAATTCCGCAGCTTTAGCAGCAAAATAGGTAATTATAATATCAGCACCGGCCCTTTTAATACTTAATAAAGATTCAAGAATGATCTTGTCTTCGTCAAGCCAGCCTGATTCTGCTGCTGCTTTTATCATTAAATACTCACCACTAACCTGATATGCTGCCACAGGCAGGTCACTGTTTTCCTTAAACAAATAAACGAGGTCAAGGTAATATCCGGCAGGTTTTACCATAACAATATCTGCACCTTCATCTTCATCCTGGATGAGTTCTCTTAGTGCTTCTCTTGAGTTGCCCGGGTCCATTTGATATGTCATCTTATCTCCGGATTTTGGTGCTGAATCAAGTGCCCCTCTAAATGGGCCGTAAAATGATGAAGCATACTTTGCTGTATAAGACATTATTGATACATCAGTGTAGCCTTCTTCGTCTAAAACTTCCCTTATTGCTCCCACTCTTCCATCCATCATATCGCTTGGGGAGACAATATCCACGCCTGCTTTTGCATGGCAAATTGCCTGTTTACAAAGCACGTCTACTGTTATGTCATTAAGTATTTCACCATTTGGAGAGACAACCCCATCATGTCCATCACTTGAATATGGGTCAAGCGCAATATCTGTAATTACGGTTACTTCCGGAACTTCTTTTTTTAGTTTTTGTATCGCTTTCGGAATAAGTCCATTCTGATTATAACATTCATCAGCAAAACTTGATTTCAGTTTATCTTCAATTGCAGGAAAAAGTAGCACTGCTCCGATCCCAAGTTTATGAGCCCTTTTTACTTCACCTGAAAGGCCGCCAATACTCCATCTTTTGCACCCAGGCATTGATTCAATATCTTCATCAAAATCCTTATTATGAATAAATAAAGGGTAAATAAGATCATTGGCTGAAATAGATGTTTCTCGAACCAAGTCTCTAATTGAAGCAGACTTTCTGTTTCTTCTGAGGCGTGTATTTAGTTCCAGCCCAGGAATATCTTTTGTTGGAATATCATTTTTTCCCATATTTTTCCTCAATCAAGATTTTCCCTTTAAGATAACATGTAATTATGAGCGAAGAAATTTATGTTAATATTAAAGTTTATTATTTTATCCATAATTCCCGGGGAGAAAATTTTATGAAATTTTACATTACAAGATTGTTTATGTTTTTTTGCTTATTGTTTCTTATATCAGGTTGTGCTTCAAAGAAAGTTGAAAATGAAAAAACCCTGAAGCAAAACAGTAAAAGCGAAAAAGTAACAATTACTTCCGGGGTAAGATCAACTCCTGTCCCTGGGGCAAAAGCTGTAATAACATTCCCCGAAGATGGGGCAATCCTGGAAAATGATGATGTTTATGTTGTAGTGGATGTTGGAAACTTCTCTTTAGGTGAGCAGACTGATTCCTCAACAGCTGGGGAGATAGCAAATTCAATCAATGGTCAGCACGTTCATTTAATTGTTGATAATAAACCTTATAAGGCGGTCTACCAGGCTGGAAAACCAGTGAATATTGGAAAGCTTGAGCCCGGGCCCCACTCAATATTTGTGTTTCCGAGCCGTTCTTATCATGAAAGTGTAAAAGAGGAAGGGGCTTTCGACATGCTTAACTTTTATATTGAGAGTGATCTTGGGGATTTTGAACTAAGTGACGAAAAACCAGCAATTTTTTATAGTAGACCTAAGGGTGAATATAAAGGGCTGGCAGCACAAAAAATAATGCTTGATTTTTATCTTCACAATCTCAGGCTTAGTCCTAATGGATTTAATGTTAAATATACAATTACAAAAGTTGATAATCCATCTGAGAAATTTGAAATAGTTATTGATGATTGGAAACCTGCTTTCATTAATAATCTTTCTTCTGGAAGATACAATGTGAAAATGGAATTAATTGATCCCAGCGGCAATTTAGTTAATAATGTCGCTTATAACGGCACCGAAAGGGAGATTGCCGTTATTTCTGAATAGAAATTAAATCACCACTTAATTAAGTTGCTAATGGTGATATACTTAGTTTCTGTTGAGTTATGAGAAGTCGCCTCTATTTAATAATTATTTCTTTCGCAGTCTTTTCCTCTCCAGGTGAGTCCTCTGCAGATATATTCAAATGCCCCGGCAAAGATGGGAAAACCTTATATCAAACTGAACCTTGCTTAAATGATGAGGGTGAGAAAGTTTTGAAATCAGAGGAGTATGTTCCCCGCAGCTCTTCACAAAATAGATCAAACCTTTTAAATGCAATTGAAGATTCAGAAAACGACCTGATTCAATTCGGGATAGTTGATAATGGCTTTAATGTCTCTGAATCAGAGGTGGCTTTTCTAAGGTCTTCTGTGAAGTTTCTTTATTACTTTTACCAAAGATTTTTCGGATTTGATGGCAAAATGAAGATTAAAATGAGCATCTTTGGAAACCAAAAAGATTATTATGATTCATTTTCAAAGTTTGGGTCAGCACCTGTTGCAAGCGGGGGAGTCTATTTCCCAAATGCGAATGAGGGCCTTATTAATGGTGGAGGCAGGAGCAGGAGAGGCGCTTTTATATCTACTGTGCATGAAACAACTCATGCAATTTTACAAAAAAAAGTAAAGTATGTTCCAAATTGGATTAATGAAGGAATGGCTGAATATTTTGAAACACTTTCAGTTAAAAAAGGCACAATTTCGATACCACCTCAGAATAGAAGATACAACCAGCTTGCAGAGTTTAGTAAAAGTGGAGGATCTGTTTCTTTGCAAAGATATTTCTCCCAAAATAGCGGGCCATTTGCAAGATCGGGTCAGGTTCATAATCAGGCAAACCGCACTATTGCATGGTCGGTTGTGCATTTTCTCATGTCCTCAGAAAGCGGACAGAAAAGCCTATTCCGTATAATTAAAGATCTGAGACAAAGTGGGGGAAGGAATTCTGTTGAGATAATAGATAAAAATTATACTGGCGGGATTGAAGGGCTTGAGAGAAAATGGCTAAAATATTTAAGAACTCCATCTGCAACTCACTATTATGATAAAGAGGGATTGAAATTATTCCGTTGATTATTATATTAAGCTCAAATTAAAAGGATTTGGAGTTGAATAATGGCAAAAAGTAAAACACAGAAACACGAATTTCAGGCAGAAGTAAAAAAGCTTCTAGATATTGTTATCCACTCGCTTTACACCGATAAAGAAATATTCATAAGAGAACTTGTTTCAAACTCGTCCGATGCTCTTGAAAAACTCAGATACACACAACTTTCAGAAAAAGATATTTTAGATGAAAAGCTTCCACTGGAAATAGAAGTCAGCACAGATGATAAAGAAAATACCATAACCATCACTGATTTTGGTATTGGGATGACCAGGGAAGATCTTATTGAGAACCTCGGCACTATTGCACATTCAGGCTCAAAGAGTTTTCTTGAAGCTGTAAAAGAAGGTGAGGGAATAAATGAAAACCTCATTGGACAGTTTGGTGTGGGTTTTTACAGTGCATTTATGGTTTCGGATTCAGTAGAGGTTCTTACGCATAGTTATAAACAGGATGGAGAACACCTTGTATGGAAAAGTGACGGATCAGGCGAGTTTGAGATAAGTGAGGGTAGTGGTCACAGGCGCGGTACAAAGATTGTAGTTCATCTCAAAAAGGATCAAAAAGAGTTTTCTGATAAAGATAGAGTCGAAGGAATTCTCAAAAAGTATTCAAGTTTTGTTCAGTTTCCAATAAAGCTAAACGGGGAGCAGATAAATAAAGTTGAAGCGATCTGGCTTCGAAATAAAAGTGAAATTAAAGATGAAGAGTATGAAGAGTTTTATAAGTTTCAAACTAATGCCTTTGATGAACCAACATACAGGCTTCACTTTAGCTCAGAGGCTCCGATTGATATAAACACACTTCTCTTTGTGCCAAAAGACAATGTTGAAAGGCTAGGTTTTGGAAGAATGGAACCGGAAGTAAGCCTTTACTGCAAAAAAGTTTTAATTGATCCAAATCCTAAAGGCCTTTTGCCGGAGTGGCTCAGGTTTTTGAAAGGTGTAACTGACAGTGCTGATCTTCCACTTAATATTTCCCGTGAAACAATGCAGGACAGTAATCTTGTATTAAAGCTTAACTCAACAATCACAAAAAGGTTTTTGAAGTTTCTAAGCGATGAAGCTAAAAACAATCCTGAGAAATATGATGAGTTTTACAAAAACTTCGGATTTTTTATAAAGGAAGGAGCTGCTTCTGATTTTCAACATAGAGAATCACTTCAGAATCTTCTTCGTTTTGAATCATCAAAATCTGAAAGTGGCAAGACGGTTTCTCTTGAAGATTATGTTTCAAATATGGGTGAAGAACAAAAAGATATTTATTATCTTTTCGGACCAAATAGGGAATCTCTTGAGAATGGCCCTCACATGGAAGCCTTTAAGGCAAAAGATATCGAGGTTTTATATATTTATGAGTCAATTGATGAATTTGTAATGTCGAATCTCCGTGAGTTTAATGAAAAGAAAATAGTCTCAGCTGATAATTCCAACCTGGAGCTTGATGATGTTACTTCGGAGGAAGATGCATTATCGAGAGTGGATTCTGAAAACCTCTGCATCTGGATAAAGGAATATCTTGGAGATAAGGTTGATAAAGTGACAGTGAGTAAAAGGCTGGTTGGAAGCCCGGTTGTGGCTGTGAATGCCGATGAGTTTATGACTCACAGTATGAAGAGGATCATGAAGGTTATGAATAAAGAAGATGG
>JAJCZR010000047.1 GCA_029262295.1 Deltaproteobacteria bacterium
ACACCCTGTTCAATACGAGCAGGTGTATTATCAAGTGTTAGAACCTTTGGAGAAGAAAGAATTCTTCCATCTCCTCTGTTTTCAAGTGCTGAAAGCCTTATATCAAGATCGTATGCTCCTGTAATACTTCCAAGAACAATCCCCAAAACTCCACCTGCTCCGGTACCAGCGGCAGCAGGAAGGTCGATGATAAAGTTATCACCAGTTGTACCAGGTGCTGAACCAGATCCAGATCCACCGATACCAATACTTGATGGGAAATTTAAACCGGTCGGGTTACCAGTGGCGGCAGAGGCATTAAAATTAAATCCCCACTGCACACCTAGTTCACGTGTAAAATCCAAAGTAGCCTGGACTATCCTTGATTCAATTAATACCTGAGGAGTTCTTGTATCAAGGCTCTTTGCAAGTTCTTCAACCTGATCAATTTTAGATTCTATATCTGTTATAAGCAGGCTATTAGTTCTGGTATCAATTCTTATTTCCCCTCTAGTACTTAATATAGGATCAATAAGTGTTTCCAGTTCAGATGCCTGGGCATAGTTTATAAAAACCTGCCTTGTAACTAAAGGTTCTATTGCCTCTTTAGCCTGATTAGCACTACTAAGTGCCCTTTGTCTTGCCTGAAGTGTTTGGAGCGTGGCAATCTTCATAACATTACCATCAAGGGTAGCACCAAGGGCTGAATCTTCCAAAACAACATCTAAAGCCTGGTCCCAGGGGACATTATCTAATTTTAGAGTTACCGTGCCCTGCACATCACTTGCAATTACAATATTAAAACCACTTATATCGGAAAGTATTCTTAGTACATCTCTAATATCTGCATCTTTAAAATCAAAGGAAACAAGCTCGCCTCTATATTGCTTTTGAATTCCTGGTGCCGAAGTAATAGCAAAATCAAATGCCCAGGGCTCTTTATCTTCAAATACAACTCCTGCCTGTTCACTTTTCTCATCTTCATCTTGGAAATTTAGTGTAAGCAACTTTCCATCAGAAGAAATTTCATGAGTAATATCTTCATCTTTGTAATCTATTACTAATAAAACATCATCTTCTTTAACAGGATCCCTGAAAGATGAAATAAAACTTATTGGGCTGTCATATTCAGTGACGTCCCTTGATATTTGAAATTTTTGAGCAAGAATTACATCTTTAAGCTTTAATGTAATTTTTGAAGGCTCAACCTTCACTTTCTCAAATTTTATTGGGGAGTCCGCTTCAACAGTCACAGTTCCCTTTCCATCATTCACCTCAAACCCAATTGCCTGAATTACATTAACATTTTCATAGGTTTCAGAAGCTGTCTGTGAATTTGAATTAATACCCATACAAAATATGAGTAGAAATATCATTATTGAACTCGTTTTAAAAATCAACCTGAAATTCATACCATCCTCCTTAGCTTTGTAAGGTAAATAAATTATTTACTCATCCTCCTCTACAAAAGCTAAAACAGATTTTTTAACCTCTACCTTACTGTTTCCAAATACATCCTCAAAAAACCTTTTCTCTTGCACTAATAAGCCATTATCCCTTACTTCAATAATTTTTCCGTTCTTATTTCCAATCTCATCATCAAGGCCTAAATAGTAAGTATTTTGTTCAGGGTCAACAACCATAGCCTTTGGGCTATCGGCATATCTCACAATTCCTACAATTCTATACTGATTCAACGAATACCTTTTAATCGGTGGAGTTGATTCAGATATTGGAGTTTGCTTTGTTTCGTTTGGCGCTTGTATAAAGGCCTTAAACGGATCCCTTTTCCCTCTTGTGCTGTAAGGTTTTCTTAGAAATTGACGCTCAAGATTTTGAAGGCTTTTGCTTTGAAACTCTGCCGGAAACTCTGCTTCAGGAGCATCAGGGTTATCAATTTTTTCGGACTGGTCATTATCATCCTGAGATTTCTCTAAGGCTTCGCTTTTTGATCTTTCTTTAAGTTTATTTAGTGTCTCAACGCCACCTTCTATAGCTTTATCAGTACTTTCCCCAATATCAGGTTTCCCTTCTTGGGCAAAAGAGATTGCACTTAAGCTCAAAAACAAGATAGGTACAAGCAGCAAATTTGTGATCACTTTATTCATAACCATTTTCTCTTTCAACCATTTATCTTTTTAACTTATCCGTTTTACCAGACTCATCGGTGTTTTGAGCAGTTGGTAACAACCTGAACGTTACCGCAGTGAAATCAGCACTCAATTCACTATCTTCATCCTGACTTTTACTTTTATCAAGATTAATATTTCTTATATTTACTATTCTTGGAAGCCGTGAGACCCTGTCAAAAAATGTGGCAAGTTCAAAGAAACTTCCAGAGACTTTCATATCGATTGGAATTTCGGCATATATACTTTTATTTATCTGGCCTTTTTTGGAAAAAACTTTAGGGTCAAGACCAGAGGCAGAGACTTCGGAATATACACTATCTATTAACGCGGGTATCTCTTCATCTTTAGGTAATTTAAGTGAAGAGACTTCAAACTCTTTATTTAACCTGTTAAATTCTTCCTCAAATTTTGGTAATTGAGCAGCAATATTTTCGAGTTCTTTAAGTTTGGTTGTTTTAGTTTTAAGAGTATTGTTAAGGGATACTAACTTTTTATTATTTGGGGACCAGTAAAAATACCAGTAGGCAACAGAAATAATTAATACAATCCCAAGCAGCAACAAAAGCTTTGCCCCAAGTGATTTATCTTCTAGCCAATTTGATATATTACCCATAATGTTTTTTTAACTCTCCATAGCCAAATAACTAGATTTTATTTTTTTTCATCCTCTTTTTTCTCAACTTTTGTTAAAAAATTCAAATCTGAAGTGATTTCAAAATCTCTAAGAGCCAAATTATTATATTCTTCTTTTTGAATTGACTTAATCTGAACATTCTGGAAATAGTCTGACAATTCGAGTGACTCAAGAAAATCTGCTACTGTAAATTCATTCCAGGCAATTCCCTTGATAGTGGCTTTTTGCCCTTTTGAATCAAACTCATTTATCCACGCTCTTTCTGGAATAGCAGATGAGAGTGAATCAAGAACAAATAATGGTCCTGATCTTTTTTGTTCAAGTTCAGCTATAACCTGAATTCTTTTTTCAAGTTCCTCGTTCTTTTTCTTAAAGTCCGCGACCTTATCTTCTACATCCTTTAGATCAAGTATCTTTTGCTCTGTTGTGGCTATTTTGGCCTGAGTGCCCTTAAGCTTCCCAGCCTGATTTGAATGGGTAAGGAAAATTACAGCTAAAACAGCAATTATAGTAAATAAACCTATCCATAGTTCACCATTAGTTGAACTTTTTGGCTTTTTTCTTATTTGCTGTTTAGGTAAAAGATTAATCTTTACCATTTATCGATCTCCAAGTCTTCTTGATGCCAAACCTACAACAACACCCATTTTAGGGCCGACGTCGTTTAAATAATCAGGATCAAAATCAAGATTACTGTATGAAACATTTCTGAAAGGATTTAATAGCTCAACAGGAATATCAGTAATTTCTTCTAAAACTTCTTTTGCATTAGGCACTTTTGAAGAGCCGCCACTTAAAATGAGCTTATTTACTTTTTCTTTCCAAAAATTGGATGAAAAGAAATCCAAAGTCCTTTTTATTTCTCCAGTAAGCAAGTCAACAAAATCATTGGCTATTCTGTCAACATCATCAGGCTTATCTTCCTGGTTAAGTGTATATTTTGTCTGTTCGGCTTCTTCGTATGAAATATTCATATCTTTCATAAGCCATTCGGTAAACTGGTTACCGCCCATACTTACATCTCTTGTAAAAACAGACACTCCGTTTTTTAAAACATTTATGTTAGTAACAGAAGCCCCGACATTAGCCAGCGCAAGAATTCCAGGTTCTTTTTCATAATTTATTTCATACATATTTTCCAAAGCAAAAGCATCAACATCCAAAACTATTGGGTTAAGGCCAATACTTGAAACAAGTGAAAGGTAACTATTTGCAATATCTTTTTTTGCAGCAACTATTAGGACATCCATGTTACCATCGTCAGTTTCATTTGGAAGGACTTGATAATCGTAGTTTACATCTTCTATACTCTGAGGAAGGTATTGTTCAAGTTCCCAGGGAATAGATTCGTTAAGCTCTGCCTCGGACATCTTCGGAAGGGTAACTTTTTTTATTATTACAGAATTACCTGAAACCGATATAACAACATTTTTGGTTTTGATTCCGAGATCTTGAAGAAGTGTAAGGATAGTTTCAGCTACTGCTTCATTATTAGCAATAACCTTGTTTTGAATAGCATCTTTAGGTAACAGGGCTTCACCAATGTTCTTAAGCTCAAACCCTTTCCTAGATGTTTTTAATTCCGCTAATTTTATAGCATTGGAACCAATATCAATTCCAATGACTCCTTTCTTTCCAAAAAGCAATCCATCCTCCTCCTACGAACTAATTAAATCATCTTTTTAAAATAATTTCAACCTCTAATTTAAAATAGTTAATGTAAAACCTTAACAAGTTATCTATAATACATTGATATAGAATATTAATTCAAAATCAATAATAGTAAATTTCAACAGAAAAGACAAGTAGTAAAATAATATTTGGGAGGGAGGAAAATTTGCTAGTTTACTGGGTCGTAATAAATCTCTACTTCTTTTGAAAATACATCATCAAAATTAACTTGCTCAAAAACAACTGTAAAAAAAGAAACTTCTGAAGGTTCCATTATGTCATTAATATCTTCATCTAACAAAACAGTTTTAGTATCAATAATATTCCCCGCGGCATCATTTAAAACAATTAAAACATAAACTGATTTTACAGGTATGGTTGCTGTATTTACCACAGAACCATTAAACTCGAGTCCACCGCTTCTGGACTGAAGTTCAAGTATTGGCCCATCAAGCTGTACAATACTTTCATCTGGATCCGGGGAATCACATCCAGGGAAAACTGAAATCATTAAAATTAGTGAGAATAATATAATTAATCTTTTCATCTATTTTTTTCTTTTTGAAGCTAAATTAGATATTGAGATTACATTTTTGGCTAGCTCCTGATTAACCTTAACATCTTTTTGTTTTTTTGCTGCATCATTATCATCAGAACCACCAACAGCATGATCTTCAACAATATCGCCTAAGACTTTGTGCATAACTTTAAGTGCACCAATTGAGTGTTCTTTAAGATAGCCTTTATCAATAATTTGTTCATCTTTCTTCCTTCTGGAAAAAAGATAAAGGATAAACGCCTGGTTATTTAGAACAACAAGCATTGCTGCATAAAGTAAAAAATTATCTGAAAAAACTTTTTTTATGAGAGTCTTGTTATCAGAATTAATTTTTACTATTCCAAAGGGTTCTTCTTTTTCAGGAGTTACAAAAGGCACTGAAACAGAAATTCGCCCATCGCCTTTTTTAACTGAATAACCTTCTTCCGGATAAAAATCCTTAAGGAAATAGCCTGACACCGCGCCCTGTTCCACATCTTTTTTAAAAACTACGCTATAAAAAGGAGAAATTTCAAAGGTATTAAATAACCTTTTAATGCCTGATTTCTGACTTAAAAACATATAAAACTCATCACTGGTTGGCTCTTTTCCAAAATCTTCAAAAAAAGTGCCAGCCTGATCTCCAATAGTTTCAGCGATCAAACGCGTTTTGCTAACAAACTCATTTTTTGCACTATCAAACTGAAAATAAAACACTACCCCTATCAAGCTAAGAATTGCCAGCTCAACAAGAATAAATTTCAATCCTAGTTTTAATCTTTCACTTATGCGCATTTTGTAAACTCTTCGAGTACTTTCTGGACATCTTCGTTCTGAGTATGTCTTAAAAGCATGAAAATCATACCACTGAAATCTTTTCTCATCTCCTCATCAAGATTTCTATAAAGGTTTATAAGCAGTTTTTCCTCTTCAGTGAGAATCTCAAGATTTTCCTGGATAATATCTTCTTTATCCATAAACCTTTTTAGTCTCTCTCTCTTTGCAACATTCCACAGTTCATCTATTTTAATCTCAAGTATTGAAGCAAGTTGCTCGCAACGCTCTAATGAGGGGGCATCCACCTTTCCAGTTTCAAGTTGGTGAATGTAAACGCTTGAAACTTCAAGCGATCGTGCAAGATCTTCCTGGGTAACACTCTTTGTTTTTCTTTTACTTTTTAGATAGTCTCCAAATCTCATGTAAACCTCCGCTATTGGACTTAGGTTAATTGTACCAAATTTTAATAAAATAATATAGTGATTTATAAGATTAAATGAAGAAAGGGGAAATGCCCGGAGGCGGAATCGAACCACCGACACGAGGATTTTCAGTCCTCTGCTCTACCGACTGAGCTATCCGGGCAATAAAACTCTTAATAATCGGGATTTTATTCTACCCAAAGGTTTTACTCTTTCAAGAATCAAATATGTACAAAAAAATAGGCCTTAAACTTTAAGGAGAAGTTTAAGGCCCGGGTTATATTCACACATAAAAAGAGGTATGGAGAGATGAGCTTTATTTTTATGCGTGCTTACTAATTTTATTCAAATTAAATATCTATCCAGTAAAGAACCTGGGCAGATATTGTGTGTTGTGTGTCTGTAAATTCATTATCTTCTTCTTCAAATATATCCTCATCAGACACATCAAATCTATACTCTAATCTGAATTCAAAATTATCCAGGTAATCAAGATCAACAATTTTCCCTTTAAATGGCTTAAATGCCACTGTTGGGGTTATATTGTAGAGCTTTGCTCCACCAGGAGTGCCTGTTCTAAAACCATCGTCATCATCAAAATACTCTAATCTCAGACGTAAACTTACAGCAGGATGCACATCAGCCACAGCAAATCCTGCAGCACCCCACCAGAAAACATCCTCTTCATCAAGACCAAGGTCACCGTCAGTCACGCCCTGTTCAAAACCAAAATCAGCGTAAGCACTTAAAGTTAACCATTCAATCGGGACCACTGACCCAAAAAGAGTAAAGAATTCTCTCCAGTCTCCACCGAAGAAATCACCGTCTTCACCTTCCTGCTCTGGACCAAAATAACCTGTTAAAGAAAGTGAAAGTAGATCATCACTATATGCAATCTGGCCTTCAAGGGTTTTTCCATCATTTATGTCGTCAACCTGGTCCCAACCATTATTTACACCAAATGTTAAATTAACTGGGCCTAATGGATAACTTGCCCTGACACCAGTGTGCGTGAATGGTTCTGCAAGTCCAAATAAGAATCCACGGGTAATATTAGGATTGTCTTTAGCCTGGATTAACTCAAAACCTGCAATAGTTGTAAATTTACCTGCAATAATATTCAGGCCATTTCCAACTGGTGCTAAAATACTCAAATAAGCTTCAGTTAGATCAATTGTGTCATTGGATAAACCTTCAGAGGCAACCCTTGGGGCATTTTCACCAACAAGAAGCCAAATTCTAAAACCTATAAAGTCGGAAATATTGTCTCCCCACTCGGGAGTTTTTTCAAAATAAACACTTGCTTCCTGAATCTCAAACTCATTATGTTCCTCGTCAAGGGATCTGAAAGTGTTTACCCCTGAATCTGGATCATTAAAATTGTATTCATATAATGTATCAACATAAAATCCAAGGTCTATTGATTCAATTAGCTCAAGTAAACCTTTATTATCTCCATCTTCTTGCTGTGCATTTACGTTTGTTGAAATCAAAGTGCAAACAAACATCATAACAAGAAGCGATACTGCTGTTTTTCTTATTGTGTCAAACATTTAAACCCTCCTTAATTTTTCTTTAGTCTCTCCACAACCAAAGATAATATTTATGATCATTTAATTTTTTATAATTCTAATTCTATGTGATCTGAAAATCTGGATAAGCTTCCATACCATGCTCTGTAATATCAAGCCCTTTCATCTCTTCTTCTTCTGAGACTCTTAGTCCCATAGTTACTTTAATTAAAAGGAATAAGGCTAATGCACATACCGCTGTGAATGCACCATAGGCAAGTACGCCGATTAACTGCGTAAGAAAGCTGAATTCTCCTACACCAAAAATTCCAACAGCTAAAGTGCCCCAGATTCCACATACAAGGTGCACAGAAATTGCACCCACCGGATCATCAATTTTAATCTTATCGAATGAGACGACTGAGAAAACCACTATTATTCCGGCTACAAACCCAATAATTACAGCACTTGTAATCCCTACGACATCTGCTCCGGCAGTAATACCAACAAGGCCCGCAAGCGCACCGTTTAAGGCCATAGAAAGATCAGGCTTTTTAAACATAAACCAGGAAACAATTATTGATCCAAGTACACCGGCCGAGGCAGCAAGTGATGTTGTGCAAAGCACAAATGACACAGGGCCCGGATCACCTGAAAGCACTGAGCCCCCATTAAATCCAAACCAGCCCAGCCAGAGCAAAAATACACCAATTGTAACAAGCGGCAGACTATGCCCTGGAATTGGCTTCATTCCACTTTTTGTGTATTTACCGAGTCTCGGCCCAAGTAGTATCGCCCCTATAAGAGCTCCCCAGCCACCGACGCTATGAACAAGAGTGGAGCCTGCAAAATCATAAAAACCCATCTGATCAAGCCAACCACCACCCCACTTCCATGAACCGGCTATTGTATAAACAAAAGTTACAAATATAGTTGCAAATACCATAAAGCTGCTAAGTTTAATTCTTTCAGCAACCGCACCGGAAACAATTGTGGCAGCTGTGGCGGCAAACATTCCCTGAAAGATAAAATCGGTCCAGTAACTATATCCACCATCAGCATAGGCAATAAGGCCATCAGCTCCTTCAGGGGTAGCTATACCAAAACCCGCAAATCCAAAGAACTGTCCAATGGAGAAATCTCCCGGATACATGAGGTTAAAACCCATAAAAGCATAGGTTAAAAGGCCCATGGATATAATGAACGTGTTTTTAAAAAGTATGTTTACTGTATTTTTTGATCTGGTTAGTCCGGCTTCAAGTGAAGCAAAACCGAGATGCATAATAAATACCAGAAAAGTCGCTACCATCATCCATATATTGTTTGCTACAAAAACAGCATGATCGGCTGTAGCATCCTGTGCATATACAGAATAGGTGCCAAGTATTACAAATGTTAAAGTTGTCAAAATGAGCATTCGGCTTGAACTACCAAATCTCTCTAAATAACCTAGAATCTTCATGCTCAACTTCCTCCATTATCAATTTTCTTCTTCTTTAAGTGCAAGCATGAGGCCAGAAAGTGGTTAGAGAACAAACAGTAGGCTTAAGTTGTTGAAATGATTAAGAAAAGAACTCTAAATCAGGAATTAATCTTTTTTGAAAAATTTTTGCGTTAATTTTTGTTGCTTAAAAAGTGGGCAGCAAAAGAGTGCTCTTTAAGCAGAGGTTCCAATGAAATTAAAACTGAATTGATAGCAATAAAAACACTTTTGGCTATTATACTTATCTTAAATAAAACAGAATTATAGGAGTTATGTTTGAAAAAAGTGGCACTTGTAAGTCTTGGATGTTCAAAAAACCTGGTCGACAGTGAATTGATAACGGGTTCGCTTATAAAGTCTGGGAATAAAATTGTTTCTGAAGAAGAGGCTGAAGTAATAATTGTAAACACCTGCGGGTTTATTGGTGATGCAAAAAAAGAATCTATTAATACGGCCCTGGAACTACTTGAGCATAAAAAAACCGGTAATTGCAAAAAATTCATTCTTACCGGATGTCTTGTAGAAAGATATAAAGATGAGTTAAAAAAATCCCTTCCCGAAGTGGATGATTTTTGGGGCACTGGCAACCTTTTTAAAATAAGTTCTCTTATAAATGACTCAGAAGAAAAATTATCTGAAAACTATAAACCCGGAACACTTTACGATCCTGATTCACCAAGAACCCTTCTCACAATGCCCCACACTTCCTATGTGAAAGTCTCGGAAGGCTGTTCAAGGAAATGCACATTTTGTATAATCCCAAAAATGAGAGGATTAATGAAAAGCAGACCAATTGAGTCTATAAAAAAAGAAATTGAGAACCTGGGGGAAATGGGGGTTAAAGAAGTAAATCTTATCGCTCAAGACATGACAAGCTACGGTAGGGATATTGGAGCGAACCTTGAAAATCTTTTAATCGAAATAACAGAGGTAAAGAATATAGAATGGATCAGACTGCATTACCTTTACCCTTGGGGAGTTACCGACAATCTTATTAACATTATTGAAAATGAAGAAAAGATTCTCCCTTACATTGATATGCCCCTTCAACATATAAACGATAGGATCCTAAAGCTAATGGATAGAAGGACTACTACAAAGAAAACAATTGAAATTATTGACAGGCTCCGCTCAGGTATTGCAGACCTTACTCTTAGAACAACTTTTATCGTTGGCTTTCCTGGAGAGACAGACAGCGAATACCTGGAGCTAGTTAACTTTATTGAAGACACAAAGTTTGATAGAGCGGGTGCATTTAAATATTCATTTGAAGAAGGAACTAAAGCCGCCTTGCTTGACAATCAAATACCCGAAGAAATTAAGGATGAACGTTTTGAAAGACTTATGAATATTCAATCAGAGGTTTCTTTTCAAAACAACAAAGGGCTAATTAATAATACTTATAATGCTTTCATTGAAGGCACAGGGGATAATGTTCATGCAAGAATACCTGGCCAGGCACCAGAGATTGATGGTATAACTCACCTAAATAGCAATAATGACTATAAAATTGGCGATATGGTAAAAGTTAAAATAACAGATGCAGACATTTATGACCTTCATGGAGAAATTATAAACTGAGTTAATTGTTATGAAGATAATGTTTATGGGAACCCCCGAGTTTGCAGTCCCTTCTCTTGAAAAACTTATTAACTCTCGACACGAAGTCATTTCAGTTGTATGCCAACCTGACAAACCAAAGGGAAGAAGCAAAACTCCAATTGCTCCACCAACAAAAGTTGTTGCCGAAAAATATTTAATACCTGTTTTGCAGCCGCAAAAAATAAAAACCGAAGAATTTCATGATGAGGTTAAATCAATTAAACCTGATCTTATAGCAGTTGTAGCTTATGGCAAAATACTTCCGAAAGACATACTTGAGTTTCCAAAATACAAGTGCATTAATGTTCATGCATCTATACTTCCAAAATACAGGGGCGCAGCCCCCATCAACTGGTCAATAGTAAGAGGGGAAACTGAAACGGGAGTTACAACTATGCTCATGGACGAAGGCATGGACACTGGTGATATTCTTTTAATTGAAAAGGTTAAGATCGCCGCTGATCAAAATTCAAATGAACTTGCAAACAAACTTTCAGAAGTTGGACCTGAACTACTTTTAAAAACAATTGATCTTGTTGAAAAAGATGAGATTACACCAATCAAACAGAATGATGAAGAAGCAACATACGCTCCTTTAATGAGAAAAGAAGATGGCAAAATAGATTGGAATAAAAGTGCAGAGGAAATTAATAATTTAATACGTGGGATGCAGCCCTGGCCAAATGCTTATACAACTTTGGATGGAAAAAACCTAAAGATATTTAAAGCTGAAATAAAAGAGGGGAATGGCAAACCGGGAGAAATAGCGCTTGCAGGGAAAGAGAGTTTAAAAGTTGCTACAGGCAAGAACCTACTTGAGATTAAGGAACTTCAGATTGAAGGTTCAAAAAGGATGAATATAGAAGATTTTCAAAGGGGAAGAAAGTTGGAAGAAGGTGCAGTTTTTGGCACATAACCTCAAGGAACATTTCTAAATTCCATACCGACCTGAATAAAATGCTCATCATTAGTGAGAATTTCATTAATATCAAGTTCTTCCATAACAACCATTGTGGTAAGATCGGTAAAAGAGATTTTTGGTTTATCCTGAAATTTTAAACGAAAATCAATTGCCTTTTCAAAACGTTCGGATGAGATTGTTTCAAGATTGAGATAGCCTGTGCTAATAGCATCCTGAATATATTCGATAGATTCTTTTGCTTTTGAGAAATAAAGGCGTCTGAAAAGAAGGGTTATTGTTTAATCGAGTATGTAGTCGGTTGTAAAGACTAAACCATTTTCGGATATAAATTCATTATAGAAACTTTTTACAGCTAAATGCTTTTCTTCTCTTTTGTTTGAATAAGAAACCCATCCCCAGGTGTCGATAAAAAGCTTCACCCACTACTCACCATAGATTTCTTTATCAATATCATTGGCAAAAGGTTCAACATCTGCTATCCCACACATTTTAAGTATAGGATTTTTTTTAGGGTCAAGATTTTTTTGCAATGCTTTTTTGTTTGAAGCTTGTCCGTTGCTGGAAACATTCTCAAGGAAATCGAGCACTCACCGAAGCTTACCATCTGGTAGCCTTTCTATTTTTTTTATAATCTTTTCTTTTAAAGCACTCCGTGTCTTCATCTTTTTTTCTCTATTTAAAAGAATATTTCGTTTTTCAAGACAACTCAAGAAATAAGTATCTTTTCTAAGAAACAGTTTTATCAAAGTAGACATCTTCATTTGTCATTTCCGAAATCTTTTGTCGGAAATCCAAAATACTTACAAAGAACTGGATTCCGTCTTTAAACATGACGGAATGACAGGAGGGATGAGATTCTTCGTCATTTCATTTTCAGAATGACCAAAAATCTTCACTATTGGAACAAAGTTGTTGTAACTTCAATTTAAATATAAATTTAAACTAACTATGAGATAGTTCTTTATGTCCTATCGTAGTTATATCTTAATATCCACATCGAAAGAACCTATATTAACTTTTGAAGCAAGGCCATTTTTAAAGCACATATCCCTTAGCTTCTTTTGCAGTTCTTTCGGAACAAGTATTATCAGTTTAGCCCCAAGCCCCGAAACACTTTTCCAATATTCCACTCTATCTTCGTTAATTGTGGATTTAGTTTCAACTTCAACAATCTGCACTACTTGTCCGTAACTTCCAAGAAGTATATCTGGATAAAAACCTTCAAACTCAGAGTTTTGTTCTTCACCGGGATTAATATTTATTTCGTTATAAAGTTTTGAAAATTTTTCTTTAGCCTGCCTTATCACCCAGTCGTGAAGAAACTGCTCATCAGCTGATACTCCCATATCTTTCCCCCCACATAAGCTTTGTTTTAAGAATACTAAAATAATCCCTGAAAGGAGATTTAATAATGTTTATATGAGAATCAGAGTTTTTGAGATATATCTCATCACCTTTTTCAAGAGGAAAACCTATTTGCCCATCAAGGGTAACGTATGTGTTATGGGCATCCTGAAGAATTTCAACTTTAATTTCAGTGTCGCTCGAAACAACTAAAGGCCTGTTTGTAAGAACATGAGGGCATATTGGGGTCATAATGATAACAGGCAAGGTGGGATAGACTATCGGGCCACCTGCTGAAAGAGAATAAGCAGTTGAACCTGTTGGTGTTGAAAAAATGATTCCATCTGCCTTCGGAGTAGTTATATGTTCGCCGTTAATATAAATTGCAAGATCAACCACTCTTGAAACAGGTCCGTTATTAATAACAAGATCATTTAGTGCTGAATATGTTCCAACAACTTCATTATTTCTAACAAGTTTTGATCTTAAAAGTTCACGCTTCTCAGTCTCGTACTTTCCTTCTAGAATTTTTTCAAGAATCAAATAAAGCTCATCCTCAGTAAACTCAGTAAGGAATCCAAGGCCACCAAGATTTACTCCAAGAATTTCAACATCATTTCCATCCACAAGCCTTGAAGCTCCAAGAAAAGTGCCATCTCCACCCAAAACAATAAGAATATCAATCTTGGAAACTAAATCATTTTCGTCAGCCAAATTACTTATATTTATTGGCTCACCTAGCTCCCTTTCAACAAGAAAATCAACTTTTTTTTGCTGGAGCCACTGGCAAAGCTCTTTTGTAATTTTAAAAACTTCTTTGTTTTCTTTTTTTCCAACTATCCCAAACTTCAATTTTTTCACCCGGCCTTTAAATTAAATGCTTTGCTCCAAAGAATTATATGAGAGATAACTCTTAATAAACTCATCAAGCTCTCCATCTAGTATTGCATCTACATTACTTGATTCAAAATCTGTCCTGTGATCTTTAACCATCTGATAAGGATGCATTATATATGATCTTATCTGGCTACCCCAGGCTATATCCATTTTGTTTGAATTTACTTCATCCACTACTTGCTGCTTTTTTGCTTTTTCAAGCTCATAAAGCCTACCCCTTAATATCTTCATGGCACTTTCTTTATTTTGCCTTTGTGATCTCTCATTTTGGCAGCTAACAACAGTGCCAGTTGGGATATGGGTTATTCTTACAGCAGAATCAGTTTTGTTAACATGCTGCCCACCTTTCCCGCTTGCACGGTAAGTATCTATCCTTAGATCTTTTTCATCAATATTAACTTCTATTGAATCGTCTATCTCAGGAGAAACAAAGATTGAGGCAAATGAAGTATGTCTTCTTTTATTTGAATCAAATGGTGAGATCCTTACCAACCTGTGCACGCCATTCTCTGCCTTTAAATAACCAAATGGGAACTCTCCATTAATCATGATGGTAGCACTTTTAATCCCAGCTTCATCCCCATCCTGTATATCAAGTGTTTTAGTTTCAAATCCACATCTCTCAGCATATCTCAAATACATTCTAAGAAGCATTTCTGCCCAGTCCTGGGCCTCTGTGCCACCTGCTCCTGCATTAATAGAAAGAATGGCATTATTAGGATCATCAGGTTCGCCAAGCATTCTTAAGAATTCAAAATTTTCTACTTTTTTTAGAATTTTTAATAGTTCTGCCCTTGCTTCATTTGCAGACTCCTCATCTTCTTCCTCCTCTGCTAAATTAAGCAAGACTGTTGCATCTTCAAATTTTGAATTAAGATCTTCAAAATCTTCAATAGAGTTTTTGACTTGTGCTTGTTCCTTTAGAAGCTCTTGGGCATTATCAGCATCATCCCAGAAATCAGGTTGTCCTACAATATGATTAAGTTCTTTTAATCTTTCTTTTTTTGTGCCCGGGTCAAAGATAGTCTCTTATCTTTATCACTCTTTCCCTAAGGTTTTCAAGGTCAACTCTTTGTTCATCACTCATGGCAATTTGCCCTCCAAAACCAATAATATAAAGCCACAAAAACTAAATTCAAGAAAGATTGAAATCTCTTTAGTGTAAGGTAGATTAACGCCTTTAGTTCAAAGATTATTGAAAAAAGGAGAAATTAAAAGTGAAAAAATATGTATTTACACCAGGCCCTGTACCAGTTCCAAATGAAGTATTGGTGGAAATGGCAAAGCCAATTATCCATCATAGAACTGCAGAATTTGAAGATATTGTAAAAAAAGTAAGAGATGGACTAAAGTATATATTTCAGACAGAACAAGAAGTATTTATCCTTGCATCTTCAGGCACAGGAGCCATGGAAGGCGCAGTAGCTAATACCCTTTGCAGAGGAGATAAAGTATTAGTCGTAAATGGTGGTAAGTTTGGCGAGAGATGGGGAAAGATTGCAAGGGCTTATGGATTGAAGGTCGAGGAAATAATGGTTGAATGGGGAAGGGCAGTAGATCCCAAGATTATTGAAACTAAACTTAATGATGATCCTTCTATAAAAGCTGTACTTCTTCAAGCAAGTGAAACATCCACAGGTGTAATGCATCCAACCGATAAAGTTGCTGAGATCACAAATAAAAGAGACGATGTAATACTTATAGTAGACGGAATAACCGGAGTGGGGGTTTTTCCATTACCTTTTGATAAACTAGGAATAGATGTATTGGTTGGAGGCTCACAAAAAGCCTTTATGCTTCCTCCGGGACTTGCTTTTGCATCAATGAGCGAAAAAGCCTGGAAGTTTAATGAAACATCTGATCTTCCAAAGTTTTATTTTAACTTTAAAGACTATCTCAAAAGTGCGGAGAAAAATACCACACCATGGACTCCGGCTGTTACATTAACAATTGGTCTTGCTGAGGTACTTAGAAACTTTAGGGAAGAAGGCCTTGAAAATCTACATAAACGGCATCAAAACTTATCTCATGCAACCCGTGAGGCATTTAAAGCAATCGGGCTTGAAATATATACAAAAGATCAGCACAGCACTGCTCTCACTGCTGCAATTGCACCTCCTGAAATTGGTGCGGCAAATGTAATAAAAGGATTAAAAGAAAATTTTGGGATGACTGTTGCTGGCGGACAGGATGAAGCAAAAGGCAAAATATTCAGGGTTTCTCATATTGGATACATAGACAAATCAGATACTGTGGCAATTATAGCTGCTGTGGAATCCACACTAAAAAAACTTGGACATAAATTTGAGCTTGGGGCAGGAGTGGCAAAAGCTATTGAAATTCTAGACTAGTAATTTAGTTACCAACCACTAACTACAAACCACTAGAAACTAACTACTAAAGTGCTTTGAAACTTTAGGATCATTATCAATTTCGGAAATTAAATATCCAATTTGATATTGGTCTCCTGTATTATAATAAAGCTTTACTCCCTGCGGGGTGGTAAGATAGTTTCCAGACTGTTTTGTGCTGTCTGGAAGAGTTACCTCATAAACAGAATAGCCTTGAGTACCGGCACCAAGATTAATATTTTTCCTTTCATCCCTTAGCTTTTTTACACTGTCGGCAAGTTGCCATACTTTTGGATAAATTTGCCCTTTTACTAAAATCTTCATATATTTTCCTCATCTGATATCTCAACTCTGTTTATCATGCCAATGCAATCTAATATTCTATCTATTTTCGGGTCTCTTTCATGAACAAATTTAAACTCAAGGTTGGAATTACAGTTTTCACATACACCTTCTTCCTCAAAAGTTAAAGCACATTTATCACAATAAAAATCTTTTTCATTATACCAATGCAGTGATGAATAAACCAGTTCATTTAAACCACCTTTGCTTAAAAGTTCTCCCCAATCATTTATAGCTTCAATAAAATTATTTCTAAGATATTGAGGCATTTTCAAAAGAGGCCCTTTATATATTTCTTTATTATCTGCAAATATAGTAAAGAGTTTTGACATAGATTTGAATACAGAAGTATTAGTTGTATACACCCAGGACTTCAGAAACTGCATCCCTTATCTGGCTCACGGTAAAAGGCTTATGGAGAAAAGATGCAGCACCTTCTGCGATGGCATTATCCGCAATATTTTTGCTCTCACTTCCTGTTATTATCACAACCATACAGCTTGGATTTGAAACTTTTATTTCACCTAAAAGTTTAAGGCCGTTCATATCCGGAAGCAGCACATCCAAAAAGATTACATCAAAACTGTTTTCTTTTATCTGCTCTGCGGCATCTTCACCATTTTTCACCAAAACTATATTATGCCCGTCATCGGAGAGCGACTGTTCTATTAGATTTCTAATAAAATCTTCGTCATCCACAACAAGTATATTTAACTTTCTTTCAGACTCAGATTTATTCAAGACATTTGCCGGAGTATGATCAGAATTAAACTCAATAGAACCAGATTCAGAAAGCGGTTGATTA
Organism: Deltaproteobacteria bacterium; assembly: GCA_029262295.1. Lineage (GTDB taxonomy): Bacteria > Desulfobacterota_D > UBA1144 > Nemesobacterales > Nemesobacteraceae > JAJCZR01. The sequence goes on from JAJCZR010000047.1 coordinate 17,411, forward strand.
TAGGGAAGCTGTATCGTAAAAGTGGTTCCTTCGTCTTTCACACTTGATACTTCAATAGAACCTTTATGTCTCTCTATTATTGCATAACTTACAGAAAGCCCTAAACCTGTGCCGCTTTGCTCTTTATCTTGATTTTTATCTTTAGTTGTAAAAAATGGATCGAAAATTTTTGGTATAACTTCTTTTGGGATTCCAACCCCGGTATCAGAAACTTCAATTTTTATATCCGATCCTTCAACTTTTGTTTTTATACCAATCACTTTGTCATTTCCAGAGCCGCCATTTTGCATTATGGCATGCTGGGCATTTATTATTAGATTTATTATCACCTGTTGTATCTCATTCTTGTTCATTCTTACAGCAGGAACCTTAGAGTAATGTTTTGCTATTTTTATACTCTCTTTATTAAGTGAGTTTTGTGTTAAAGAGATAGCGTCTTCAATAATCTCATCAATATTGGATAATGTGTATTTTTCTTCTTTTTGTTTAGAAAAAGTAAGAAGCTGCTTTATTACATCAATTGCCCTTTGCGAGGCTTTATCAACAACTTGTAAATCTTTTCTGACTTTTTCAATATCATCTCGCGTCAGTGCAAGGCTTGTATACCCTACGATACCAGACAATACGTTATTAAACTCGTGGGCAATACCTGCTGCAAGCTGGCCCACTGCAGACATTCTGGTTGAATGCAGGAGCTGCTGTTCCAGTTTCTTTTTATCTGTTATGTCATCTATTACCGCAACAATTCCAAAAACCTCTTCAGTCTCATAATCAATATACTGAGAAAAGTTTATTTCGAGGTGCTTATCACCATATCTGACTGCATGCTTACTTGTAGAAGCATTATTAATAATATTTGGTATTATCGTTTTAAAATTAATGCCTTTAACTAGTGAACTGAGTTCTTTTCCAACACAATCTTCTCCCAAAATTTCCATGGTCTTTGGATTTGCTGTTTTTATAACCAGGGAATTGTTTGTAGTAATAATTGCTTCATTTGCACTGTTTAAAATATTTTTTAGTTCCCTGCTTCTGTCACTAACTTTTTCTTCAAGGCTACTGTTAATTTGCTGAAGTTTATCAACAAGTTCTTTATTTGTTTGTTGCAGCTCAAACTTTTCAATAGATTGTTTTATAACTTTTGTAAGTTTCGCAAAATCAAGTGGTTTTGTGAGGTAATCAAATGCCCCCTGCTTCACTGCTTCCATAGCAGAATCCATAGATGCAAAACCTGTCATCAAAATTACAGGAACATCCTCATTTAATTCACGTACATGGGACAGAAGATCAATACCACTTTTCTCAGGCATTCTTATATCCGTTAACACAGCGCTAAATTCTTCTGCCTCAAGAAGCTGTATGGCATTGTGGTAATTTGGTGCAGTTCTAACCTCATACCCCTGCTTTGAGAGAATGTCTGTAATTATGCGCAGAATTAAATGCTCATCATCTACAACAAGTATTTTTTGAACTTTATTATTACTCATAAATCTCACCCACTTATATTAGTACTATCAACAGGAATCTCAACCATAAACCTTGTTCCTTTTCCAACCTCACTATTCACAAGCACTCTTCCATTATGGCTGTTTATAATCTTGTATCCAACTGAAAGGCCAAGGCCTGTTCCCGATGCTTTTGTTGTGAAAAATGGATCAAATATTTTTTCGATACTATCATCACTAATTCCCTGTCCATTATCTTTAAAAATAATATATACGCACTTTTCTTCTTTATTTAACTCATTTAGAACCTTGTTGACGCCTGTCTTTATTTGTAGATGACCACTACTACCCATCGATTCAAGAGAGTTTATAAGCAGGTTGACAAATACCTGCCAAATCTGATTTGAATCTACATATACACCAGGCAAATCAGGATCATATATCTTTTCAATTCGTACAGAATGGTCGTTAACCTGTTTTCTCGTAAGAATTAAAATATTATCTATCAGGCTATTAAAATTCACCTTCGTAATATCTGAATTTGTCGGTTTAGAAAAAAGTAATAACTCATCAATTAATCTATTTGTTCTTTGAACTTCATTGGCAATATATTCAAGATACTCACCAGCAACAGCATCTTTTTTTGTGCCAGACTCCAGATGATTGGCAAGATAATACCTTGCACCTTCAATAATATTTAGCGGATTTCTTATTTCATGCGCAATCCCGGAAGCAAGCTGCCCTATTGAACTCATTTTTTCTGCATGCACAAGCTGAGATTGTACTTCTGTTAAATGAACGTTCTTTTTCTCAAGTTCATTAGAATAGCTTTCAATAAGCTTGAGTGCATAGGAATTTTCTATTGCAATTGCAGCCTGGTTAGCAAGAGTTTGAAGCAAGGATAAATCAATAGAATTATAAGGTTTTCCTGATTTCTTATCGCCGAGGCTTAAATAACCCAGCATTGACTCATCAATAGCAACTGGAATAACAAGGCTTAAGCTCTTTTCTTCAAACTCGCTGAGAAGTTCTTCTTTTTTTCCAATAAAAGTAGTCTCTGAAAAAAGGTCTTCTCTGAATATCTCTCTGGTTTCTTTTTGCAGAAAGGAGAGAATCCTGTTTTTATTAACAAGAATGGATCTTTTAATAATAGCCGGCTCATTTTCTTTTACACCAGGAGTATAAGAGTCATAATGTCCTGTCTTTTTGTTTAGAATAATTAGCTCACAAGGCTCAGGCTGCATTGAATCTCCAATCGAGCTAACAACAGTATCAGCAATACGATCAACATTTAGGATTGTTGTAAGATCTTTACTTATCTTTGTAACAATGGTCCTGTAGTCATATTTGTTCCTAAAAAACATATGGTCTACAATGCCTTGTATTTTGTCACGAAGAGGATTTAAAGCTACAACCAGAAGACCACAAAAGAATATTACTGTGGCAGGACTCTGCCAGTTTATCTGATCTGAAACCACACTATTTAATACATATACAACCCCGATGAAAACAGCTGCAACTATACCAGTTGTTGCTCCATAAAGGACAGTTCTTTGCATTATTATATCAATATCAAAGAGTTTGTGTTTAATTATGGAATAAGCAATTGAGAGTGGAAACAATATCACGGGATAAGTTGCATAAACTAAATTTCCTTGTTTAGTAATAACAATAAAAAGAGCAATGAGTGCTGGTAAGATAAAGCCAAAGAATGCTCCATATAGAACTACTTTGCTTTTATATTTTGAAGTTAAATTTTTAGACTTACTAGATTTCCATATTAAGAAAATAAAAAAGATTGTTGCACTAACAACACATAAGAAATAGGAAAGATAGAAAAAAAGTTCCCATGGAAACTTAGTTGTATAAACTAAAAAATAAGCGACGGATATAATCACTAAAAATGAAATTGGCAAGAAATAAAAGTATTTAAAGTATTTTACTCCAGTGTCTCTGAACGGAAAAACTATTGAGAACCAAACCAATAAACTTGGAACCAACATCTGACCAATTAAAGAAATATTAAAGTAATAAAAATACGAATAATTAGTCTGGTATTCAAAATCAAGGGCAAACCATAATCCAAAAGCTAAACATAAAAAATAAAACAACCTACTAATAAAAATATTAGATCTAAGTAAAAAAACTATTGAACCAATTAGAAGAAAAGATAATCCAACTAGATATTCAAGAAGAAAAACCCTTTTAAAATCATACAAAGTAAAAAGGTAAGAAGGAATTCTTAACTGGAGTGTTTCGTTGCCTCTACTAACTGCATAATTTATTTCTGCACCAAACTCATTACCGGATACAATATCATAAACTTCTCTAGAATTATTAACTTTAATTCCATTTACCTTTAATATTTTATCATATGGCTTTATACCAAAGTCTTGATTTTGAGCCCAATGATCCAACGAAACATCGCTAACAATCATTGGATTGTAAAGTAGAAATCCAGGAAAAGTTTTTCCAATCCACTTAGTTGCATTATAAAAAGAAAAAAATGTTATTAGCAAAGAAAATATTATTAAAGCTCTAATAATATTTTTAATTAAGCTTTCTACGACTTTCTCTGAAATAAATCTCTCAATGAATTGCATGATGTTTTTTTGAATTTATAATTCCAAACTCATTTCCAACTTTTTCAAACTTCTCTAAAGCAAAATCCAGATCTTCTCTTGTATGTGTGGCCATTACACTCGTTCTAAATCTTGTTTTATCTCTTGGAACAGCAGGGTATGGAACTGGATTTACATATACTCCTTCTTCATTCATTCTCTTACTCATTTTCTTAAGTATGTTTTCTTCACCTACTATTATTGGAATAATTGCAGACTCAGTATTTGGCACAGTTTCAAAACCCAAATCAAGTAAGTTTGATTTAAAATAATTGATATTTTCTTTTAGTTTCAAATGTAATTCAGGGTCGTTTTCCAACACATCTAAAGCCGCAAGAACAGATGCAACTACAACGGGTGGTAAACTTGTAGAGAAAAAATATGACCTAGCATAATATCTAAGGTAATTAACAATTTCCTTACTTGATGCGACAAAACCACCGATTTGGCCAATAGCTTTACTGAGAGTTCCAACAACAACATCAACTTTGCCCTCTACATTATGGTGGCTTGCAGTACCTTTACCCATATCACCAATCACACCAGTAGAGTGGGCATCATCAACAATTGTCTTAGCATTATACCTATTGGCAATATCAATAATTTCAGGAAGTGGCGCAACATCCCCATCCATACTATAAACACCATCTACGGCAATATACTTGTTTTCATGCCCGTCTTTATTCCTTTTTAGCAGATCTTCTAAAGCATCCATATCAGAATGTTTAAATGTTCTCAATTTTGCATTACTTAGCATACAACCATCAATAATGCTTGCATGAGCTAATCTATCAATTGCTATTAAATCTTTTTCTCTTAGTAATGCAGAAATACAACCTATGTTAGTTGAATAACCCGAAGGAAAAATTATTGCATCTTCAGCGCCTTTTAATTTTGCAAGTCTTTTTTCCAACTTTTTATGTATATCAAATGTGCCAGCAAGCAATGAAACTGATCCAGCACCAACACCATACTTTTCTATTGCTTCCTCTGCTGCTTTAATAACTTTTGGATGTGCAGACATTCCCAAATAATTATTACTACCCATCATCACCATCTCTCTTTCAGTTTTAGTTTCCTCATCATAGACTAAAACTCTGTTTTTTGATGGTGACAATAAAGATCTTCTATAGGTATGAGAACCCTTCTCTTTCATATCATTAATATACGAATAGAGTTTTTTTGATCTTTTCTCAAAACTTTCTTTAGAAACATTTGAAAAATCAAATAGTGTATGCAAGTCTGAATTTACTGAATACTCAGTTTTAATATCAATAGATTGAAGAAATTTAGATAATCTTTTTTGATCAAACTCGGAAATTTTTACAAATTTAACTCCAATTCCATTTGAATCTTCTAGAGAATCTTCTAGGAATTTGCTCCACAAAACCTGACAATAAGCACTAATGGGCATTGGCCCGTCAGGAAGTTTAAATGTAAGGATAAACTTTGAACCTTTTTTATAAGGTACATCAGTTTTTATAAAAAAACCGTTTTCACTTACATTTAAAACTGGGAATTTGCATTCAATTGAATTAATTGATTCAATCTTTAAATTAGTAGGTATTCTAGATGATCTTCTCCTGTTTAGCTGAGTACTTGCCAATTTTTCACCCCTCTTTTACAAAATATCCAGTAATTATAAATAATTACACAGAAAACAAAAAGAAAATTATTTTTTATTATAGATCAAACCATGCTCTTCTATGTGTTGTGCTTGATCCAGTCCACTTACCAATCAGACTATCGAGAGTGATTATAAACCGTGCCTGAAGAGCAAAAGGTAGGTCAGAGTTATTACCATCGTCCAAAGATGGGATAGCCCCTTCAATAAATGCCCTCTGTGTTAGCAGATCATCAAGCCCCTCACCAGGCACAATCACAGAACCAATTAGGTCAACCCAAAAATGTTCTCTTAATTTAAATGTCAAAGTAGTTTCCAGTTCTGTCCCCAAATACCTGCTAACTTCTGGAAGCGGTGTAAAAAGATCAGTTGATAGGGCATTTGTTTCATCATTAAAGGCAATAATAACCTGTGGTGTGAGAAAGATAGAATCATGAAGTTTAAGTGTGCTCCAACCCCTGAAATAGAATGAATTTATAACACTTCCCTCAAGTGCATATATTCCGGGTACCACATGTTTAAATAAAAGGTTGTCAATGGCATAAGCATTATTAAAGTAAACATTATTACCTTCGAGCTCATCTGGAGTTGTTGCATCATCACCATTAGACCAACCGAACTCAAAAGCAAGTAAATCAACATATCTAAAATCTGGATAATACTCAGCTCTGGTAACTAAAGAGATATTCTCCGGACCAATATTAATTTCATCATCCCCTAGTAAATCACTTACAGGTGACCCAATATCGCCTATCTCACCAAATAGGTTTTGAAATTCAAAAGAAAACTTTAGGGTATTTTCATACAGATAACTTGCAAAAACAGACCAGTTTACGGCAGGTGAAAGATCAGCAGTAAGCCCACCTCCTAAATCAAAGTTATTTTGATATATTAAGAAAATATATGCCCCTAACGATAATTTTTCATCTTCATATAGTGTTGCGAATCCTAAATCCCATCCATCACCTTCATCAAATGTACCAATACCCTGGCCTTCGCTTAGTCTGTCTACAATAAATGCAGTCAGCAATTTTTCCCATTTTTTATCAATGAGACTAAAAGGTGCTGTATCAAATTCAAAACGGTCAACAATACTTCCTAAATCCTGGTCAGGAAGTGATCCAGCATTATTAAAAATCCCCAAGCCCCAATCAAAAGGCTGCCTACCAATCCAAAATTCACCAAAAGGTACTTTGGCAACAGCATATAGAGAACGTATATCTACTAGATCAACATCTTCTGTAGGAGAAATAATAGAACCCGTTAACGTGTTTGTAGAATCTCTAAGAACTGCTCCTCTAAAAGAATCTCCCGGGCTCGGGGCTTCAAATGCGGTATCCGAAATTAGCTCATCCCCAAATCCACCCCATATAACATTTCTTGCTATATCAAGTTGACTTCTAACAGATAGAAATTCTCCGATGTTTATTCTTGGAGAGAAAAGGAGTCTTGAGTCAATAAAAAATACTTCATCATCTTCACCAGTGGCTCCTACAAATGTGGCCCCATCTATAAACCTTGCCCTTGTTCTGTAATATGAGGGGAAATCCTTACTGTAAGTTATATCTATGAAATCATCTTTCTCTTCACTTTTAATATCAAGAATTACATCTTTTACTTTTTCTTTTAATGACTTATCATCAGTTTCAACAACAACTTCTTTCTCAATAATTTTTTCTTTTTGAATCTGTTCAACTTTTTCTCTAAGACTTTTTATTTGTTCAGCATTTTCACGCTGAAGCCTCTCAATCATTTCCTGATTGCTTTTCTGGATTTGTTCTATCTGTTTTTTGAGAATTTCTACTTCAGACTGAAAACTTTCTTCAGAAAAAGAATTTATAGTCAGTGAAAAAAACAAAAGTAAAAATGGGGTAATTATCCTAGTGTATTTCATTCATCCATTCCTCCCAAAATTATTAAAATCAAACCATCCTAATTTGATTCTATAAAAAAAAGCAAATAATTTCAATAACAAAATCTTGCTCTAGTAATTATAGTGCAATTTAGAGAAATTTGTCTTTTTTGAGCCAGTCTATGGTTTTGGAGAAGATTAGATTTGTATCAATATTTGAGAAGCCTAAGTCTTGCTGTGCCTTTTTAGAATTAACAAACCAGTACTTTGTTGCATACTTAATAACACTAGGATCAAATATTGGTTCCAAACCAGCTTTTTCAAGTACTACTGACAGATACTTTATCGGATGTTCAATTAAAGAATTGGAGATTTGCCTTATTTTTTTATTTGGATTGGTAAGCTTTACAACTTGTTCTGCAATCTGTTTAATCGTTAAATTATCAGAACCTAAAATATACTTCTCACCAGTCTTTCCAGTGTTCAGAGCTTTAATTATTCCATCAGCCACATCTTTTACATAAACAACAGAAGTGCCTCCATTCCAGCAAATACGAAATTTGGCAAAATCAATCAGGGTTTTTGCAGTTTCTAAACCATATTCACCATATACTTCGGAAGGCAAACAAATAACTACAGGCAAGTTTTTTTCTTTATAATAATTAAGGGCAATCTGATCACCTTTATATTTGGACTCAGCGTACCAATAACCCTTACCCAACAAAGAAAACTCGTGTGATTCATCCAAATAAGTATTTTTATTTTCGGAATAACCCAAAGAGGCTGTTGAACTTACATGAACCATTTTTTTTATATCAAACTTGAGTGCTGCTTCACATAAATTTTTCACGCCTTCAACATTGACTTTGTCCAATAAAGAAACTTTCTTATATGTAACACATGCTGCCAAATTGATAATGCAATCACAACCTTCTAAAGAACTAACTAAACTTTCAAAATCAGTTAAGTCTCCATAATGAACTTCTAAACCGGGAATAATTTTTTTATAACGCTCAACAAGATTTTTATCAGAAGAAGGTCTTACAAGAATTCTTACTTTTTTAAATTGATTTTCCTTAGAAATTAGTTCAAGAAGGTGTCGACCAATAAAACCAGTTGCACCAGTAATAATAATTCGTTCGAACTTTTTAACATTTAAATTCATATTTTTGAAATTTTAGCAAGCATTAAATGATCCACCAAAACAAGATTGACCATTGCTTCTGCTATAGGAACTGCTCGCGGACACAGACATGGATCATGCCTGCCTTTTACAACTAATTCTTTTGGATTTCCATCTTTATCAACAGTGTTCTGAGTTTTTGATATTGAAGAAGTTGGCTTTATTGCAATTCTGACAACTAAATCTTCGCCATTAGATATTCCACCAAGCATCCCTCCTGCATTATTGGTTTTAAATCCAAGTGATCCATCATCTTTTTTATACATAAGATCATTTGCTTCAGAACCTTTCTTTTCTGCCACAGCAAAGCCCATACCTGCTTCAAATCCCCTTATACCTCCCAAGCTCATCAGTGCTCCTGCAAGATCGGCATCAAGTTTATTAAACACAGGATCGCCTAACCCAGATGGCAAACCTTTTGTTACCACCTCTACGACACCGCCGATGGAGTCCCCTTCCCTTCTAACCTGATCTATAAGATCAAACATGTCTTCCGCTTTGTCCTTATCAGGGCATCTTACAGCATTATTTTCAATCTCATCAAAATCAAATTTTTCTGCAATTATATTTCCAATTTGTTTCACATATCCTGTTGTTATTATTCCTTCATTGCTCAATATTTTTTTTGCTACTGCAGCCGCTGCCACTCTTCCTACTGTTTCACGGTTAGATGACCTGCCACCGCCTCTATAATCTCTGAAACCATATTTTTCATCATAAGTGTAATCTGCATGACCAGGCCTATAAGTATCTTTTATATCTTCATAAGATTTTGAAATTGCATCAGTGTTCTCAACTATCATTGAAATTGGTGTGCCTGTTGTTTTGCCATCAAATACACCAGAAAGGATCTTAACTTTGTCGGCTTCTTTTCTTTGAGTAGTAATCTTGCTTTGACCGGGACGTCTTCTATCGAGTTCTGGTTGTATATCTTTTTCAGATAGTGGAAGACCCGCTGGACATCCATCTAAAACCACTCCAAGAGCAAGTCCATGAGACTCTCCCCAAGTGGTTATTCTAAAAACTTTTCCAAAACTATTTCCTGGCATGGGAGAATTTTATATGATTAGTTTCGGTAAGCAAATTGGAGTCATAAAACAAAAACATTTAAAAAAATATATTACAATTTAGAGACCTCTTACATTTTATTTTCCTTCTCCCTTGAGGGGAGAAGGATTTAAGGATGAGGGTGATTTAGATGAACATAAAAAAGGCAAAAGAACTAAGAAAAAATATGACAAATGCTGAAATAAAACTCTGGTACCATCTTCGCAATAGAAATCTTAATGGTTTCAAATTCAGAAGACAGCAACCTATTGGAAAATACATAGTAGATTTCGTTAATCAGGAGAAAAAATTAATTATTGAAGTAGATGGCAGTCAACATTTAAAGCATGAAGATTATGATAAAGAACGCACAAAACTATTAAAAAAGTATGGATATAAAGTAATTAGATTTTGGAATAATGATGTCCTGACTGATATAGGTTCTATTAAAGAATCTATTTTGGATAATTTAGAGTAAACCCCCTCACCCTTAATCCCTCTCCCTCGGTGTGGAGAGGGAAACTAAAAAAAACCTCACTCCAATTGCCCGTTTTCCTTAAACCACTCATAGGTTTTCTTTAAAGTTTCTTCAATCGGAGTTTGGTTGAACCCTAATTCATTTATTGCCCTAGAAGAGTCTACATGCCAGTTGTATTTTGAAAGCCTAATTGAATCGAGGTCTAAAGAAGAATAGTTTGGGAAGGAAAAACTCAAAAGCCTTTCTAAAATTAATGCTGTTGCATAAGCAAAAGGATATGGAATTTTCATCTTTGGTGCAGATACACCTGTGATTTTTTCCAGCATATTAAAATAACTTTTTACTGTTACATTTTCATTGCCTAGAATATAACGTTTTCCAGGTTCCCCTTTTTCAGAAGCAAGTATATGTCCCTCAGCCACATTTTCCACATCAACTATATTAAAAGTGCCATTCATATATCCGGGGAATTTTTTCTTTGCAAACCACAGTACTGACCCTGCACTTGAAAGATAAATATCACCCTCTCCCAATACTACAGATGGATTTAATACAACAACTGGAAGCCCTTTCTCAAAATAGTTCATTGCCTCTTTCTCAGCAAGATATTTAACATTCATATAACCAATACCTTCATTGTAAAGGTCATAAGTTGTATCTTCAGTAATGACAGAGCCGTCTCTTTCAATACCTATCGCAGCCACACTGCTTGTAAACATTACTTTTGATACACCACAATCCATAGCAGCAGAAAGAACATTACTGGCACCTTTCACATTAATATCTTCCATCTTTTTGTAATCAGATTTTTTGAACGAAACAAAACCGGCAGTATGAAAAAGTTTATCACATCCTTTAAAAGCAGCTTTTAGCGAATTAATATCAAGAACATCTCCGTAGATCTTTTCAACATCAAGTCCATCTATGTTTTTGGTATTACTCGTTTCCCTTACAAGAACTTTCACGTTCTCGCCTTTCTCTAATAGTTTTTTTGTAATATGGGAACCGATGAATCCCGTTGCTCCTGTTACAATTGTTGGCATCTTAACACTTCCTTCAATAAAAGATATTAAAATTTATGGTACGACAAAACCACAACTGTTTCAATATGAAAAGTCTGGGGAAACATATCAAATGGTTTTATCTTTATGGCTTTATAGCCTGCTGTATCTAATTCTTTTAAATCTCTTGCAAGTGTCGTAGGATTACATGAAACATAGATAATATGCTTAGGCTTTAAACGTATAAGCCTCCGTATCACATCTTTTGCACCTATACGTGGTGGATCAAGGAGTACAAGATCATAATGTTTTTGCTGAGGTCTTTTTAAAGAAGTTTCCACTCTTTCATTGTGAAAATAAACATTAGTAATATTGTTTATTTTTGCATTCTCTCTTGCAAGGTTTACAGCTGTTCCATTTACTTCAACGCCATCAACCTTTTTTGTAAACTTTGAAATTGGAAGAGAAAAGTTTCCAATACCTGAGTAAAGATCAAGCACACTTCTCGGATTTACGCTCTCGATAAAACTTGAAACATACAAAACAATCTTTTCATTTATATAATCATTGGCCTGGGTAAAAACAGATGGAAGTGAATGAAACTTACAGCCGGCAACAGTAAACTCAAAATAATTGTCTTCATTAACTGTTGAGCTAATTTTTTCATCTGCATTAATCCCACTTATTTTCTTAAAATCTGAGATTTTGTTTTGTGAAACAAAAGTAGTTGATGTGTTATTGTCACCACTTGCACACAAAATTTTCTCAATGCTTACCTCATTCAATTCAAGTTTATTGATATTTTCACTAAGAAAATCAAGTGAGTTATTAATTAAAATATCAGCTATCGGGCATTTATTTATACTTACCTTTTCTTTTGAATTCTCTTTATTGTATCCATATTGGAATTTCTCATTGCTTTTCCAGACAGCTAAATTCACTCTTTTTCTATAACCATATTCATTAATTGAAGGCTCGATTGGTTCAATTTCCATTTCGGGCAATCTTCCAATTCGCTCGAGTGAATCTTTTAGGATTTGTTCTTTCTCCTTCAACTGGGTTTCATACTCAACATTTTGCCACTGACACCCACCGCACTCATCAAAGTATTCGCATAAAGGTTTAACTCGATGTACGGAAGGTTTTATAATATTTTTTATTACAGCTTCTGAAAAAGTCTTTTTATCTTTAGTAATTTCAATCTCAACCAGATCACCTGGCACAGCCTTTTTCACAAATATTTTTTTGCCATCAATGGTGCCAATTCCCGCTCCACCATATGAAAGACTTTCAATTAATACTTCCACTAAAAACTCCTTTTAATAAATAAACATTGCATCACCATAACTTAAAAATCTGTAGCCTGATTTCTTTGCTTCCTCATACGCTTTTAAAATTAAGTCCTTTCCAGCAAAGGCTGATACAAGCATTAATAGGGTTGATCTTGGCATATGAAAATTTGTGATAAGCACATCAACAAATCTGAATTTGTATGGGGGAACAATAAATATATCAGTGTAACCAGAAAAGGAGCTCATCAACTCATCATCTGATTTTATAGACTCAAGTGCCCTTACAACTGTCGTTCCGACAGCAACAACTCTTCTTCCATCCTTTTTTGCAGAATTAATAGCATCGGCCGTTTTATTAGAAATCTCTATATATTCACTGTGCATTTCATGATCTTCAATGTTTTCAGACTTAACAGGCCTGAAAGTTCCAATACCAACATGAAGGGTAACTCTTTCTATTTGAATACCTCTTTCAGAAATCTCAGTTAAAAGTTGTTCGGAAAAATGAAGTCCTGCAGTTGGAGCTGCTATTGCCCCTTCAGATTTAGCATAAACGGTTTGGTATCTTTCTTTATCAAGCTCTTCAGCACTTCTCTCTATATATGGAGGTAGTGGCATATTACCAACAGAAGAGAGGAAGGTATCAACTTCTTGATTAAATCCTATTATCCATGAATTTTCTTCCCCTTTTTCAAGACTTCCAGATACACCATTACCAAAGTCTATATTCAAACCTTCTTTAGGTTTTTTTAAAAGTGCCTGCCACTTTTTATCTGAAATTCTTTTGGTAAGAAGTACTTCAATATCATATCGGCTTTCAGAATTGCCAATTAATCTTGCCGGAATAACCTTTGTATCATTAAGAACAAGTAAATCACCTGATTCAAGACAGTTGGGAAGATCAAAAAAATTCTTGTGTTTTATAGAATTTTTTTCCCTGTTTAAAACAAGAAGTTTAGACTGAGTCCTGTCTTTGAGTGGGTAGTAAGCAATTAACTCATGCGGAAGATCATAATTGAATTCATTTGTTTTCATATTTGGGTAGGAAAAAACTATTTTTTATTTTAGACACTTCATTTCACTTGGAGCGAAATAATATAATTTGTTTTTCTGAACGCATTCGACTTAGCTCAGTGAAAAATTTCTCTTTTATCTAGATGCTTTGCTTCCCTTCGACAGGCTCAGGACAGGCGCTCAAGCATGACAGATTAATGAGTGCAGTATTACTTAAGAACTCTCAGGACAGGTGCAGCAGCAAAAAAAACTATTTTTTCTCAAGCAGTTTTCTCATTGATAATCTAAGAGAGTTAAGTTTAATAAAACCAGTGGCATCAGCCTGGTTGTAAACATCATCTTCTTCGAAAGTGGCAAGGCTTTCGCTGTAAAGCGAGAATGGGGATTTTCTGCCAACCACAATCACGTTTCCCTTATAAAGTTTTAGCCTTACAGTGCCCGTTACGTTTTTTTGTGATTCATTAATAGCAGACATAAGCATTTCCATCTCAGGTGAAAACCAGAATCCATAGTAAATAAGCTCGGCCACTTTTGGTACAAGTGAATCTTTTAAATGCATAACTTCCCTATCAAGTGTAAGCGACTCTAAAGCTCTATGCGCAACATGAAGTACAGTGCCCCCCGGAGTTTCATAAACTCCCCTTGATTTCATGCCAACAAATCTGTTTTCAACCAGATCAACCCTCCCCACTGCATTCTCACCAGCCACTTTATTTAGGAAATCCAGGATATCTGCAGCAGAAAAACTTTTACCATCAACTTTCACCGGCACACCTGATTCAAAATCAATCTCGATATACGTAGCTTTATCCGGGGCTTTTTCAGGAGAAGCAGTCATCTCAAACATATTTTCTGGAGGTTCAGTCCAGGGATCTTCTAAAACTCCACCTTCATAACTAATATGAAGAAGGTTTCTGTCGCAACTATAAGGTTTATCTTTAGTTACCGGCACTTCGATTCCATTTTCTTTTGCAAAATTTATAAGATCGTTTCTTGATTTAAAATTCCATTCGCGCCACGGGGCAATTACTTTTATATCAGGGTTAAGTGCATAAAAAGTGAGTTCAAATCTCACCTGATCATTTCCTTTACCAGTTGCTCCATGGGAAACAGCAAATGCGCCTTCCCTTTCCGCAATTTCAATCTGCCTTTTTGCAATAAGCGGCCTTGCTATGGATGTTCCAAGAAGATAAACACCCTCATAAATTGCATTTGCTTTTATGGAAGGAAACACATAATCTGCAACAAATTCCTCTTTAAGATCTTCTACAAATACATCAACTGCACCAGTTGCATAAGCCTTTTTACGAATTGCCTCAATATCTTCCCCCTGTCCCAAATCTGCAACATAGGCAAGAATATCAGCGTCATATTCCTTTGATAGCCATTTCAAAATTATAGATGTATCAAGACCACCTGAATAAGCTAAAACTATTTTATTTCTACTCATATTTTAAACTCCGGGAACCTGGAAAGTTTTCAAACTACATTTTAAAGACTATGGCTGATCCTGATTTTCTGGTTTTGGTGGCCGTATGTTATAAAGATAAAATTTTGCTTCCTTATTTTCATAAAACTTCTCAAGTGAAAAGCCTGCATACTCTATCTTTTGTATATCGTCACCTGAATATGTTACTTTTTTCACTTCATCCGAGAGTTTGTACAACAACGGAATATCTTTAGCAGGTTTCTCCTGACAGATAAAACCAAGTTCCTGCTCTCCTTCCAGCTTCATAGAATCTGGAATTGCAAAACCAACTACCACTTTTGCTGTAATTAACTCAACAACCAAAATTCTTATCTTGTTTTGATCTTGAGAGTCGGGCTCCTCAACTTCCATTATATATGCATAAAAGTCTATTGATGCCTGTTTATCATTAAGAGAATTCAGATACCAGTAATCTTCTGAATCAAGCCAACACATTATTTTCATTTTTTTACTGCCTCCAAAAATTATTAATATAATCTGTAATGCAGCACTTGATGCGGCACCCAGGATATTGAAATATATTTTAAACTCATTACTAAATCACTTCACTGCTATAATACTAAATGTTAGCAATTATTTTTTCTTTCCCACCATACTGGATTCCTGGTCAAGCCAGGAATGACAATACCTAAGAACCTAAACCTTTTATTTTACATTAGAATGTCAAAACATTTTTCAATTAATCTAATCTCTATAAAAGAGCAATAAAGCTGAGCATCCTGCCAGCATCTTTACCATCCCTTCTGTAAGATGGTAACAATTTATCACACTTTGTGCAGGAATCTAAAATATCTATTTCTTTAACACCTGCATGTTCAAGCTGAGATTTATTTAAATAAACCAGATCGAGCAAAAATTTACCATTTTCCAGATGAGTTAAGAATTTGTTATTATCACCAAATCTACTTATAAACTGTGATGCAACATCCTCTCCAACTTCATAACAACACTTTCCGATTGCAGGGCCTATAGCAGCTACAAAATTATAATTTTTATCTTTTGATACTTCCTTAATTCTATTTACTGATTTACTTACTATTTCCTTCAATGTGCCTTTCCACCCCGCATGCACAGCAGCAATATAACCTGATTCTTTCTCATAGATTATTATTGGCACACAGTCGGCAGTAAAAACTGAAACGCCTTCTCTTTTAATTTTTGTTAATATGGAATCACCTTGCAAGGAACTAATGTCCTTAGCTTCGTATTCAAAAAAAATAATATTATCACTATGAATTTGCTTCAGTGAATGAATATTATTTAACTCATGGTTCTCTGCAATTTTTTCTGTATCAATTCCCTTCTCACTATATATAAAACCGTGGGATAAACCTTTAATACTCTCCAAAACCTCAGATTTGATGATATTCATCAACTTTTTTCACCAAGAAAGTCTAAAGTTGTTTCTATATCCTGAGGAACTGGTGCTTCAAATTCTAAATATTTTTCAGTGCGTGGATGTATTAGACCAAGTTTTCTTGCATGAAGTGCCTGTCTATTTATAAGTTTACTTATAGCGCTCATAGCAAAATGTTTGGCCTTACTGTTTCCGTATACTTTATCGCAGAGAATTGGAAATCCATTTTCAGCAAAATGCACCCTTATCTGATGCGTTCTTCCAGACTTGGGCTCAGCTTTAACAAGTGTATAGCCTTTAAACCTTTTCAAGACTTCCCATTTTGTTAA
This sequence comes from Deltaproteobacteria bacterium, assembly GCA_029262295.1. GTDB lineage: Bacteria > Desulfobacterota_D > UBA1144 > Nemesobacterales > Nemesobacteraceae > JAJCZR01. The sequence continues at coordinate 34,143 of JAJCZR010000047.1, forward strand.
TGATGCCCTGCCTTCTTTTACTTTAGTTGTCATTTTAATTCTGTTATTTGGATTTCGGGCAATCGGAGAATCAAATATACCAGAAGATTTTTTTATCTCGCCAACAACTATTGCAATATATTCCTTTATTACAGTTCTCTCTTTGAATTGATTAGAAAGATGGTGATGAGAAAAATCATTTTTTGCTGCAACTATTACACCAGAGGTATATTTATCAAGCCTGTGAACAATTCCAGGACGAATTTTTCCACCAATTCCCGACAAATCTTTTGATTTATATAAAAGTGCGTTAACCAAAGTGCCATTCGTAACCCCTGCTCCCGGGTGCACAGTTAAACCAGCTTGTTTATTAACAACAATAATATCTTTATCTTCATGGATAATTTCGAGATCAATATTTTCAGCAGCTATATCAAGTGGTGTAGGAGGAGGTATCTTAATAAACACTTTTTCAGAACCAGAAATGATCCGGGAAGGTTTAAAAGGTTTGTTATCTACCAGAATATTTTTTTCTTCTATAAATTTTTTGATCTGAGAGCGGCTAAAATCTTTTAAAACTTCTGGAAGATATAAATCAAACCTTATACCTACAAACTCATCGGGGATTTTTTCAATTATCTGCTCTTGTGTTGCTTCCATCTAAATTTTATCTTGTTCTTCTAGCTTCTTTATAAAGATTTCTTGCCCCTATGGTAATAACACCTGGAAGATTTTTGTCTCTCATAATAGATTTGATGTCAATCTCTCTTAGATGCCTTAAATAGTTGAGTGAAATGTGTGAAGGGGTTTTTGGGTTTTTCACAAGTGAGAGCTTTACTTGGTAAAGTTTTGTCCACTTTCTATTGTCTGATATTTGTCTTAATATTTCATCTCCAACCACTTTTGATTGTGATATCTGAACAACTTCAGTTTCTGATATCTTAGCGTTTCTAAGAACAGAAGAAGAAATTATTTTATTAGGGTCCCTAATGAGAATGCGTCTTGCCTCGCGATTGCCCTGCAGGGCAACTTTTATCTTCTGGGCCATAGTTAATTTATTAATTTTCTGAAGTATTGATTCTTTAATAGCATCAATATCTTCATCTTCCTCATCATACTCTTCGGTATCATCATGTTCTTCTACCAGTTCTTCTGAAATCTCAGCATCATCAAAAAATGATTCTGTGAACTCATCAATATCCAGGTCTTCTGGTTCATCATCTTTCTCAACATTTTCACCAATAAACTTCTTGAGATCATCAGATTTTTTCAGGTGTAAACTAAGAAAAGACAAAACATCATCCATAAGTGAACGTGAAAGGAGTGAATTCCTACTTAAGGCTTCTACAATGCTTACAGAGCGTAAAATTCTTTGTTTGTTATTTGCAATTATTTCCAGATTTGCAAGTGATGTATCCTTTTCGGCTATATATGCAAAAGTACTGTCTAAAGTTGATCTATTCAGTAGAATCGTTTGTGAATATTTTTGAAGCTCAAAATTTCTTGCAGAATAATCAAGCAACTCAGGGAATGAATTAGGGTCAGACAGGATGTTTTTCATCTGATCTTCAGGAATATCTTTTAAAGAATTTTTTGCAGCCTTTTGTATATCCTCATTTTCATCATTAATAAATACAACCAAAATCTTAACCAAATCAGATGGGGGAAGAGGGATTAAACCCTCAGCAACCATCATTTTTTTTTCAAACGGTTGATCCTGGTCTACAAAATCCTTTAAATTTTCGGGAAGTCTATCAATCAAATCTTTCATATAAATACCTAATACCTGGAACCTAAGACCTAACCATTATATCCAACTTGTCTTCATCAAACAGTTTGGAAGCGTCTCCTTTATTAATAGCTATCTCAAGATAACCATTGCTTCCTCTAATAGCCAACAATTCCCCAACATCAACTTCTGAGTAGAAGTCTGAAACACCATGAATAACTTTATTCTTCAGTATAATTTTAGCATTCTTTCCAACTTCACCTGAAGGTATATTAGTTACAAGATTACCAAATTTATCGGTATAAATAACTTCACCCTTAATACTGGATTCATCTTTGAGATATTCATTCAAATGAATTATCTGAGGGCTAATCAACTTTTCACCAAACTCAGAAGGCAAAACTCCATTTGAAAGATGTGCAGCAACAGGAGAGAAAATGTCCCTTCCATGAAAAGTGGAGCTTATATCTTTAAAAAAATAGTTTTCATTTTTAAGTTGAAAGACTTCATATTCAGAAGAGGAACTAAATATTAAACTAAAAATGCCATTGTCAGGCCCAATAAAAAAATGGTTATCATAAGAAACCAAAATTGCTTGTCGATCACTACCAACTCCAGGATCAACCACAGCAACATGTATTGTACCTTCAGGAAAATAACTATAAGAGTTTTTAATTATGTATGCAGCGGGCAAAATTGAATGTGAATCAACACTATGAGTAATATCAATAATGTTTGCTTCACTATTGATAGAAAGAATAACCCCTTTCAGAACTCCCACATAATGATCCTCAGTTCCAAAATCTGTAGTAAGGGTAACAATTCTTTTCATAATTGAATAAAATAACATAATGAAGTTAACAGTGTTAGGATCGGGCACATGTGTTCCGAATAAAAACAGGGGATCATCCGGTTACCTGTTAGAGCTCAAAGATAAAAAGATTCTGCTTGATTGTGGAAATGGAACAACATGGAAGCTCGAAAAGATTGGAATAGACTATCTGGATATTGATTATATATTCATTACCCATTTCCATCCTGACCACACTGCCGATCTCATACCATTTCTTTTTGCAACAAGATATCCTTATCCGTATAAAGAAAAAAGGGCAAAGAAACTTATGATTTATGGGCCAAAAGGATTTACAAAGTTCTATAAAAATATGCAAAATTTATATGGTGACTGGGTTACTCCCCATAATGTTGAAGTAAAAGAAATTGACAAAAAATTACAGACAGAAAATTTTACTATAAAAACATTTAAAACCGTTCATACTGAAAATAGCATTGGATATGAGCTTTTTTCAGAAAAGAAAAAACTGGTTTACACAGGTGATACTGGATATTTTGAAGAACTCTCAGTTATTTCTGATAATGTGGACCTCCTCGTTATTGAATGTGCATTGCCAGATAAAGAAAAAATGAAAATTCATTGTAGTCCAAGCGATTTAATCAAAGTTTTAAAAAAATCCAATCCAAAAAAGGTTCTATTAACACACTTATATTCATCAATGGATAATATTGATCTTTTAGGATTACTCAAAAACAAGATAGATGAAACTGAATTTATTATTGCAGAGGATTTAATGGAGATAGATGTTTGAAATTTACCTTTAATACCTTCTCCCACGATGGGAAGAGGGGAAATAAAAACAACATTAATAAATTATCTATATTTGCAATGCAATTAAAACCCCAACACCTCCACCGCCTTCTCATAAACCTCTTCAACACTTATTTCAGATAAACATTTTACTCCATATGGACATCTTGGCGTATATCCAAATTTTGTACATGGACTGCAAAATAAATTTTTATTTATAATAAAATTATTCTTGCTTTTTGGTCCCCATTTCTCTTGTATTCCAGCACCAAATAATGATAAAGTTTTTACCCCAAGGCCATATGCGATATGCATAAGTCCAGAATCACAAGAAATGAAGAGATCAGCCTTAGAAATAATATTTGCTGTTTCTCCCAAACTTGTTTTACCAACAAAATCTATAAAATTAGTATTGGTATTAATCTCTTTCTTAAAATGATTAAGTTCACCTAAATCGGATTTTCCACCTAGAAGTACCACACCAATATTGTTATCAATCAACTTATTTGCTAAATCAGCAAAATTCAAAACTCCCCACATTCTTTCTTTTACAGTTGCCCCATAAAATAGTCCAACAATAAATTTAAAGCCTGACTTTAACTCTTCAAGTTTATCTATAAGAGTTTCATTTTCATGAATAAGTGAAATGAATTTTTTTTCAGCATCAAAAACCTCTTTTTTATCAGTTACTTGCGAAACCAGATTTAAAAAACTTTGAGCTTCATAATCATCTTGGGAGTAATCAACAACTTTTGTAAAAAGCTTTGATCTACCATTTGTATCAAAACCAATTCTGATTTGTGCTCGGGTTAAATATCCAATTAATGAACTCAGTGTGTGCCACTGCTCTGTATCAATCACCAAGTCGTATTTATTTTTAAAAAGCCTTAATAAATCAAAGGTTTTTAGATCATCATATAAGTAAAGTTTTGATATTTCAGGACAGAATTTGAAAATTCCTGCATTTCTTTTTTCTGCAAGAATATGAATCTCAGAACTTGGAAAAATTTTTTTTAGAACATTGATAGCAGGCAAAAGCAAAACCGCATCACCTATACCACCGGGTCTGACAATAAGAATCTTATCAAGTTTATTTTTAGAATTAGTTCTTGGAGAAATAATTCTTGTGAAGAATTCAGATAATAATTTTCCCAAAACTTTATCAAAAGTTTTGAGCATATTAATTTTTGAAACCATTTGAATTAGATTATCAGTTTACAACTAATTTAAGAAGGATTTGTCGTAATCTACTTCACCCGTTTCAGAGTTATAAATGTAGTCTTCTCCTAAGGGGTGTTTGGGATAATCACGGAGAGTTGATGTCTGGCTAATATATTCTTCAAGTTCCGACATATTAGATGGGTATCTTCCATACTCATTTTTAAACCTGTTGGATCTTGAATTCAGGAAACCTATATTCTCTCTTAAAAACCTTTTTGCTAAAGCTATGCTTTTGACAGCTTTTATATCAGGTGCAATAATAAAATTTTCATCGTCATGATCTTTTGGAACTTTTTTCAGATAGCCTTTCTTTACAAGTTCTTGAGGATTTAAAGGCAATCTTCCAAAATCAGAATCAAACTTTTGAACTAAATTTGTAAGTCTGTCTTCAAAATCCATAGTTTGGAGTTCCTTCAAATTTTGAAGAGCGAAGTTTTTTCTTCCTTCATTAGTAGTATTCTCATAAATGTCTTTCCAAATTTTTTTTGAAAGCTCTCTATCACCACCCTTTAATCTCGCCGTTGCGGCCATACCTTTAAATGATGCTTTTCTAAAATCAGATGAAACTCTTTTAGATGCTTCTTCAAAAAGAGTAGAAGCTTTTTTATAATTCTGTGAATATAAATATAATAAAAATGCCTCTTCGAGAGGAAGCCTGAAATTATTAGGGTTATTTTTTCTACCTTTATCTAAAAGGATCGCACCTTTCTCAACATCGCCAAGTCCAAAAGGTTCCGGTTCGGCTAAGAAAGTGCCCCCAAATCTATAGGCATTTACAAACTTCGGATCAAGATCAGTAATAATATCAAAATAGTTAAGAAGCAGTTTAGGATCTTTATCTGAGATGCGACCTTCGCTATCACCAAAATATTGAAGAACCCTAAACCAATAAATATCGGAAAGAAGTTCATCAAAACCTAAAGAAACTTTTTTCAGTGTTGAGGAACTCAAGTATAAAGTTTCTTCAATAGATCGAAACTTGCTTCTTTGGTTGTCTATTTTTTTTTGAAAAGGTATGGATGCAGTTATTAGCAATGCTATGATTGCTAAGATTAATATTGGTTTATTTAGAATTTTGTTTAACATTTTTTTGTTTTTTGTCATGCCGCACTAGATGCGGCATCCAAGATTTTGAGATGACTTTTAAACACATCCATAAATTCACCTTACTGCAACAATACTAATAGCAAATTATTAATTAATCTTTTTCATCACTCTGGATTCCTGGTCAAGCCAGGAATGACAATACTTAGACCCTTCGCGTAGCCTGTACTGAGCAACGTCGAATGTACTCGAGGATGACAAAGAAATAATCCCTTCTCCCTTGATGGGAGAAGGTTAGGATGAGGGTGGTGAATTGAATATCTACCCCCCCCTCACCTTAGTCCTCTCCCACAAGGGGAGAGGAGATTTATGTGGTAAGAGAATTTTATATTCCTCACTTAAACTCCTTTTTCTGAAAAATTAAAATCGCCAGTAAAATCAGTACCGCAGTATAAATCAATGCATAAACTGTAGTATTCAAAATGAGGCTCAACGAAATATCACCGCCATAAACCGCTTCACTTCTAATATTAAATTTTTCAAGGTTTGGAATTACTCTGTAAATAATTTCAGAAAAGTAATTAACAATTGGATTTCTAACTTCTTCCGCAAAAAGCCTGATATCAGCAGAAAATCTTCCAACAGCAAAAAGAAGAAAACTGAGCAGAATCGCTAACACAGGACTTGTAAAACATGAAAAAACGATCGCAATTCCTATTATTATCAAAAATTCCAGATATTGAAAATATACTGCAGCAAAAAACTCTCCAAAGTAGTGCCCACCGTAGTAATATTTAATGAAACTTGAATTCGGAAGCTCAACATAAAGAACTATAAGAAAAACAATTACTGACATACAAAGAGTAATTACAAGCAGTGTTAGGGCCAGACCTAAGTACTTTCCAATTACAAATTGATATCTTTCAATGGGTTTGGAGAATATATTGTAAACTGTCTTCTTCTCAATCTCCTTATAAACTAGGGCAGTTCCTAAAAAAATTGACATTAGCACACCGAATAATGAAATTGCGGTTAAACCGAAGTCTTTTACTATTTTGTTGTATTGTTCGGCAGATATTGTGCTAAAGACTAAAGAGCTTAATATCATTATTACAGAAAATAATATCAGGCTATAAAGAACCCTGTCTCTTCTAGCTTCAAGAAATGTGTTTAATGCTATTATCCAAATTTTTTTCATAATATATCTGTCATGCTGAACTTGTTTCAGCATCTATAATATTTCTTCTGAAAAGTGTTAGATCCTGAAATAAATTCAGGATGACCAAAAACACTCCCTTCTCCCTTGATGGGAGAAGGTTAGGATGAGGGTGAATTGTATGTCTACCTACCCCTCACTTTTATCCTTAACTATGGTAAATATTTTTAATTTCAACAAAACTTTATTCAAATTTATATTTCAAAAATGTAACAAACTCCAAACATCCAAATCCCACCAGGAGAGAGGAAATTTAAAATAAATTATTTGTCTTTTGTCATCCTCGAATGCTTAAATCGGGGATCCAGTATTTTTCAATTTTCAATTTTTTCCTTCTTCCTTGCCTCTTCCTCAAAAATACCCTCAAGTGATTTACGCAAAGGATAAAGAGATATCATCTCTATTTCCGATTCAAGTATTTTATTAACCACTTCTTTTTTCTTATTTTCATCAAATCTAAGCACAATAAAACCTGCTCTTTCGTCAATAGATATATTTTCTGTTTTAACAACTTTATCTACATCAGCTCTTTTACAATTTAGAAGTAATTCATAATCAGAATTAATTTCTCTGTAAAGATCTGAAAGTGCACCAACTTTTACTACTACACCATTTAGTATGACACCAACTCTATCACAAAGTGATTCAACATCAGAAAGAATATGAGAACTCAAAAGTATAGTTTTACCTTTTTTCTTTTGTTCCAGAATAAGATCCCTTATTTCCCTTCTACCAATTGGATCAAGCCCACTCATAGGCTCATCAAGAATCAAAAATTCAGGATCATTTATCAAAGCCTGGGCAACCCCTATTCTCTGAAGCATTCCCTTTGAATACTTTCTTAGCTGCACTTTTCTTGCATGAGCCATATTTACTTTTTCAAGAAGCTCATCAATTCTTTCTCTTAGAATATCTTTTTCAACACCATGAAGATTCCCCATATAGCTCAGGAGTTCTTCTCCAGTCAAATAATCATAGAAGTATGGGCTTTCTGGAAGGTAACCAATATAAGTTTTTAGATCATTATCAATGTTGGGCTTGCCATTGATAGTAATTTTGCCTTCAGTAATTGAAACAAAGTTTAGGATTGATTTGAATGTAGTGGTTTTTCCAGCTCCGTTCGGCCCGATAAATCCAAATATTTCACCTTTTTCGACAGAAAAAGAAACTTCTTTCAGGACTCTGGTTTTTCGGCCAAAAAAGCCCGTTGAATAATCTTTTATTAATTTTTCAACCTGTAACATTATTGTTCAAAAAACCCAAAAAAAATATAAAAACTTAGATTCTACTAAATACTTTTTCATTACTAGATATTAGTTACACGCAAGTGTAAGCCTGCTAATTTGAGAAAAATCCCCGATTGTGCCATTTGGAGAAGGGTTACCACTAGCATCAGGACCTGTTCCCTGTATCTGACACCTGATCGTACCGTCTGAATAAATGGCAAAATTTCTTCTACCTGTTTTATTATAACTTACTGGACTAGCTTTCCACCCATAATCATCAAAACCAGAAGCTCCAACGATTACAGTATCTGTATTATCATGCACTATGCAATATCCCGCCTTTTCAATAGCACAAGCATTTCCAATTCCTGTTCCATCACCCCCTGAAGCTCCAGCATTTATATCAGCATTTGTAAATGTTGAATCAACTAACTGGTCCTCTATATCATCTGTATCAGCTGGATCTCTGAGTGTATTTATACCAGGGTTAATTACAGTACCTATAGCATCGCTATAATTGAGTGTAGAATCATCATTTAGATCTTGATCGAAATATTCTGCTTCAGCATCTCTTAATACCTGCATCATCTTTCTTGCATTTGCTTCGTTTGCGGAAATCCTGGATTTCAAAAGATTAGGGATAGCAAGTGCTAATAAAATTCCTATGATAGCCGCTACAACAAGTAATTCTATTAGTGTAAAACCTTTATTATTTCTAAACATAATATGTTGTTCTCACTCTTATGTTCCTAGAAACAAAATAAATAATGAATTAACAAAACAGGTGAGGAAAAACGCAATTGTTTGTTTTCCTCACCTGTAAATTTAAACTAATGAACTATTAATTTTTACTGACAACCTGGAGTTGTTCTATCCACTTCAGCAAAATCTCCTATTGTTCCAGAAGCATCTGGAGTACCAGTACCTAATGGACCAGTTCCCTGTATCTGACATCTTATTGAACCATCGCCATATACAGCAAAATTCCTTCTTCCAGTTTTATTGTAGCTAACAACTCCGGCATTCCATCCAAAATCATCAAACCCCACAGAGGCTCCTCCGCCTCCTAATCTAACTCCATTAAGTGCATTAACGTTAGTATTATCATGCACTAGGCAATAACCAGACCTCGGGGCACCACAACCATTTCCCACACCTGTTCCATCTCCTCCACCTGCTCCATTATTCAAATCAGCTGTAGAAAAACTTGAATCAACAAGCTCATCTTCAGCTTGAGCTGTCCCAGAAGGGTCTCTCAATACATCTGGACCATTTGCCGCTACAGTTCCAATTGCATCAGTGTAATTTCTTGTACCATCATCGTTAAGATCCTGTTCAAAATATTCACCTTCTGCATCTCTTAAAACCTGCATCATTTTTTTAGCATTTGCTTCATTAGCAGAAAGCCTTGCCTTTAAAAGGTTAGGAATAGCTAGTGCAAGCAAAATACCTATAATCGCTGCTACTACGAGCAACTCAATCAGGGTAAAACCCTTTTCGTTCTTCTTACTTTTGTTTAAACTTGACATTTTGTAATGTCCTCCTAAAAAATTTAATTTTGCTTATTTATAAATGCAACAGGTGTGCCAAAAGAGCTTAAATATGCTGAAAACCCTTTAAAATCAATAGTTTTAGAGTTTTATGAAATTTAGACAAATATATACATATCTAATGTTTTGACAAATTTTGTCAGATTATTGTGATAATTCTTGCCATAAAGCTCCTACTCTTTCATAGCATACGCCACCAAAACCTCTCCTTTTCCAATTGCTTTACCAAAAAATGCCAAAGGAAACATCAAAAAATTCCCAAAAACATCCCTTTGAATTTTAAAAAACAGTTTTTTTTGTTTTTTCCTCTTATTCATCATTTTATTAAAACTATTAATAAGCATTGGTGTCGAAATGAGGGTTTTAGATTCAATTACTCTGAATCCGGATTTTTGAAGCGTTAGTTCCAGTGAAATCTTTGAAAAAAAAGATATGTGTTGTTTCACATTCCAATTATAGTTCTCTTTAAAGATCTTTGTCCCTATAGAGTTTGCATTAGGAACAACTATCAGCAGCTTTCCATTTTCTTTTAAAATACCTTTTACTTTTTCTAAAGTAGCATGTGGGTCTACAAAATGCTCTAACACATGAAACATAATTGCAGCATCAAACCTGTCTTCAAACTCAACATCTTCAATAAATCCTTCATAAACGTTGAGGCCAAATTTTTCCCTGGCAATCTCAGCACTATTTGGATTAGCTTCAAGGCCGCTAACTTCAAAGCCAATATCTCTTGCTATTGAGGTTATCCAACCTGTGGAACAACCTATATCCAAAAGTTTAGGGTTAAAACTTGATTCAAAGTTGTTTTTTAAATTTTTAAGAAGTGGCCTAACTATGAGTCTTTCTTTTAGTTTTTCAAGAATAGTAGATCGAAAAACCTCACTTTGCCTTTTTGCATCATACTTAAACCCTACGCCATAAATAGCTTTTAAATCCTCTTTGCCTGGGATAGGTGAAGTCCTTAATAACCCACAGTTATTACATTCATAAATAGAATAGTTTTTTTCTTTTTTAAGGGTAAATTTGTAAAGAAGGTTAGTTTTAGTCCCGCACAGGTAACAGTTATTCATAAAATCAGATTTAAAATTAATTTCGGATAAGGATTTATTTACACAAATTTAGGTTATAATAATCATAATAATTTAACTTTTACTACTAAACAAAACCATGAAAAAAAACTTTTGTTATCTCATAATTTTCTTTTTGCTTCTTTCCTGTGGCAATCTAAAAACAAGCTCAATCTTTGAGCAGCCAAACTCAAGCTTAAGAGATTTCGATGCACTTGAAATCAGGGATTTTGAAACCAATATACCTAATTTTTCAAATGATTCGTTAACCCAAATCCCTTTATTTATAGAACAAGGGGCAAGGAACTTTCATTTTCAAAAGGTTAAATATGGCAATATTACCTCAGTGGATGAAGAAAAAACACTTGTGCTACTTGGTGAGATAACTGAGTATGAATCAGGTGGAAAAATAAAATATGAAAGTGGGGCATTAAAGTTTGGGGAAGTAAATCTCAATATATCAATTGCAATTGTTGAAAAGGGCACTGGGAATGAAATCGTAAGAGGTGAAATTGCAAGCTTTAGTTCATTTGGTTTTTCTGCAGGAGAGAAATTTCAAAAGTCTGTTGCAAATGAAATAATAAAATTTTTAGCTCAAAACACTTAACATTTTTGTCTTTGAAAGGGGTGGAACTAAATGTTTAGAAATTCAAGTCATAAATTATTTATTATTTTTATTCTAATTTTTTCTTTCATAATCGGAATAAACCCGGTCAACTCTGAGGAAAAAGATGATAAAAAATATAAAGAAGCAAGGGAATTGTTCTTTAAACTTGACGAAGATGGAATCGAAGAATCAATCAAAATATATAATGAAATACTCAAGAAAGATCCCAATGCCGCAAGAGCTTTAGCTGGGCTTGCCGAAGCTTATTCCTTTAAAGGCTTTTTTAATAAGGCATCTAAAAATGAGTATGAAAACGATTTCATACTGTCTTACCAGCATATGCAAAAAGCGTTAAAACTTGAACCCAAAAACAACCATGTTAAAAGAGCCCTTGCCTATGTCTATCTCAACTTAAACAGATCAAAAGAAGCTTTAAATATTGCAAACAAACTGGTTGAGAGTGAAGAAGACAATTATGAGAATATCTACCTTGCATGGTCAGCTGATGGTAAAAGACCTGAAGATGTGAGAATAACTAAGGTCCTTGAATCAAACTCAAATTTTATACTGGCCCACTATGATCTTGCAAAATCTTACTATATAAGGAGAAGAAATCCCTCAAAAGCAATAATCCATTTGGAAAAAGTGGTAGAAATTTCTGATTCACCATACTTTAGGACTTATCTTGGAAAAGTCCTGAGATCAAGAAGATCAATCACAAGATCGATACAGGAATTTGATAAAGCCCTCAAAATTGACCCAAATAACAGTTTTGCAAAAGTTAACAAAGGAATTTCACTTCATTACAAAGCAAAATATAAAGAATCTTCAGTGCTTATCCTTGATGCACTTAAATCTAATCCAAACTTCCCGGAAGCTTACTTTTTTCTTGGAAGCAACTATTATATAGCTGGCGATAAAAACAACTCTCTTGTTAACTACAATAAATTTTTAAGTAAAGTTGCTGGTCAGTCAAAGTATAGCAACTATATCAAAAAGGCTAGAAACGATATAAGCAAAATCAACTAAATGAATATAGATAAAAACCTCATTCCTGAAAAAGCTCAAATTGATCTTTCTTTTCAACTTGAATCAAGTGCGACGCTTTGGGATAGAATTTTTGAAGGTTTTGAATCAGAAGTAACTCTTGTAAGCAGGTTTGAAGCAAAAGACAAAAAATCCCTGAAGTTGCTATACAGGTTTGGATCAAAGATTCAAAAGAAATTTAAAACCTGCAAGGTCGAGCCCAAAAGCTATGGAATTGTAATAATAAGGGATATAGATGAAGAGCAAAAAGAATTTATTAATGAATGGATAGATCTTATGAAAAGCCTCAGATGTGAAATTGTAAACTGCATTTAAAAAGAAAAGTCCCCCGTAATAACTTTTTCAAGCCTACCATCATCCTTCCTTATATAAAGAAATCCGTTTTCATCAACTTTTTCCGCAATACCTTTATATATATTATTTCCATCTACAACCTCTACCATACTGCCAATTGCACCCCACAGCTTAGTCCAGTCTGAAAGAATTTTTGATATACCAGATTTTATAAATCGAATATAGTATTTATCAATATTATTGATAAGCTCAGCAGCAAATTCTTCCCTCTCAACTGCTCTATCCAACTCAATACTTAAAGAAGTTACCTTATATGATATATCCGGCATTAAGTTCAGTATCAAATCGCTATCCATGTTAATGTTTACACCAATTCCAACAATGAGATAGTCGACAATATTTTTATTTAATTTAAGCTCTGTTAAGACGCCTGAGATCTTTTTGCTTTGAACCAAAATATCATTTGGCCACTTTATTTTTGATCCTACTCCATAGCCATCAAAAGTTTCTTTCAGAGCGCAAGAAGCAAGAAAAGTAAAGATAGATACAGTTTTTGGACTGATATTTGGCCTTAGCAGAATTGATATGTAAAGATTCTTACCTTTAGGAGAGACCCAGCTTCTTTCTAACCTTCCCTTTCCAGCGGTTTGTGAATCTGAGATTAAAACTGTGCCATCATCAAGATTTCTATCAAGTGCCAACTGATATAAATACTTATTTGTGGAGTGTACCTCTTCGAAAAACAATATTTTTTTCCCAACAATCTGAGTATCAATTTTATTTTTTATTTCAACTATATTCATAGAATTACTAAAATAAAATACTTAAAAAAAGGAAAAACTATATATACTTATTATGTATATTTGACAAATAAAATCGAATTAAATATAATCTGCAATCTTAATATCATATGGGCCTATAGCTCAGTTGGTTAGAGCAACGGACTCATAATCCGTCGGTCCCTGGTTCGAGTCCAGGTGGGCCCAAGAGTAAGCTGATTAAGTAATGAAAATATTAATACCTCACAACACCCAAAACAATCTTAACATAACAACCAAAAAACATTTTTCATTCTCAAGAATTTTCAATTATTACTCAAACAATGGAGTTACGATATGAGGGAACAAATTATCACTCTCGAAAAACTTCAAAACATTGATAGCCAGCTACGTGAAATTGAAAAAGACCTTGATAAATATCCTAAGGAAATTTCAGCCTTCAACGATGAGTTAGAAAAAAGAAAGGATATAATTAATGGAAAGAAAGAAAACCTAAAAGAAATAGAAGATTCTAAAACTAAACTGGAACAACAGTTAAAAGATAACCAATCAGTAATAAAAAAAGCAGAAGAAAGGCTTTTTGAAATAAAAACCCATAAAGAATATGAAGCCCTACAAAAAGAGATAACTGAGACAAAAAGAAGTAATTCTGAAATTGAAGATCAAATACTCAATTTAATGGAAGAATCAGAAAAACTAGGTTCTGACCTAAAAGATAAAGAAGAAAAGTTTTCTAAAATCAATGATGAATATTCAGAAAAAATCTCTGAATATGAGATGATTATCGAAGATCTTGAAAATTCTCATAAACCAATAAAAGAAGAAAAAAATAAAATATCAGGGCTGGTTGACCCCGAAGTACTTCCTGTCTATGAAAAAGCCGCAAAAAGAAATGGTGAGGCACTTGCACTTGCAGAAAACGAAAGTTGCACAACATGCCATATACATCTACCACCTCAGCTTTATAACGAATTACTAACCCAGAAAAGAATAATACTTTGTCCAAGCTGTAAAAGAATCCTATACACTGCCCAAGAGCAGGAAAGTGAATAATATTCAAGAAAAGAACCTTACTAAAGTTTTCACAGACGGTGCATCAAGGGGAAACCCTGGAGATTCGGGCATTGGCGTATTAATTATTGAAAATAATGGCAATAGGTCTGAATTAAAAAAATACCTTGGTAAAAAAACAAATAATCAGGCTGAATATAGTGCCTTAATACTTGCACTTGAAAACCTTACCAACTTAAAAGATTCTGAAATAATTATCCAAACAGACTCCCAGCTCATGGCCAATCAAATGAATGGCAACTGGAGGGTTAAAGATGAAGGGTTAAAGAGTTTATATTCAAAAGCAAAAAAACTTTGCCAGCAATATAATAAACTTAACATCACCTATATCCCCAGAACCCAGAATAAAGAAGCCGATAGACTTGCAAACGAAGCAATAAATGAATATTTTATTGATTAGCGAGTTAACTTCGCAGTCGCTTGCAATTTATTGTAAGAGGAAAGTCCGAACTTCATAGGGCAGAGCGCTGGCTAACGGCCAGGTGTTGCGAGGCAAAGGATAGTGCAACAGAAAATATACCGCCTAAGTACTATTTGTTTAGTGCTGGCAAGGGTGAAATGGTGGTGTAAGAGACTACCGCTCGAAGAGTGATCTAAGAGGCATGGTAAACCCCGCTCGAAGAAAGACAAATAGGGAAGCACACGGATGTAAATCCGTAAAGAGTTGCCCACTCTTTGTTTCCGGGTAGTTCGTTAAAGATATTTGGTAACAGATATCGTAGATGAATGGCTGCGCTAGACAGAATTCGGCTTACAGGTTAACTCGCTTTTATATTTACTTTAACAAACTCTTTTTTACCAATTTTCAATTCAAGATTATCTTCATCAGGAATAGTTTCTTTAAAATCAGAATACTTCTTATTATTAATAGTAAGCCCACCCTGTGATATCAACCTTTTAGCCTCACCCCTTGAGCTTAAAGAATTTGATGCCTCAAAAACCAGGTCAAGAAGAGTATTAATGGAATCTCTATCAAGGGTTAGTTCCCTTGCATCATCGGGAAATTCCTTATCAGAAAATTTTGTCTCAAAATCCTCTTTCGCTTTAGAGGCAAGAGCTTCATTATGAAGCCAGAACGTAAGCTCAAATGCAAGTTCTTTTTTCGCTATCATTGGATGACCTTTTTTTAACTCTTCAATTTCACTTTCAGATTTGGAGCTGAAAAAGCCATAGTATTTCCACATTAATTCATCTGACACAGACATTACTTTTCCAAAGATATCCACTTCATTCTCTTCAACACCAATATAGTTTCCAAGCGATTTCGACATTTTGTTTACACCATCTAATCCCTCAAGAATTGGAAGGAAAATAGCCACTTGCGGCTGCTGGTTAAAATGTCTTTGAAAATCCCTCCCAAGCAAGATGTTAAATGTCTGATCGGTTCCTCCCATTTCAACATCAGCTTTTATTGCAACTGAGTCATAAGCCTGAATTAAGGGATACATAAATTCTTTTAATGAAATGGAAACCCCGCTTTTATACCTTTTACTAAAATCGTCTCTTTCCAAGATCCTTGCTACATTAACAAGGGAAGTAAGCCTAAGTAGGTCGTCAACTCCAATATTGTTAAGCCAACTGGAATTAAACATCACTTTTGTTTTGTCTTTATCAAGAATCTTAAAGACTTGTCTTTCATAGGTTTTGGAATTTTTTATTATTTCTTCACTTGAAAGTGGAGGTCTGGTTTCGTTTTTTCCTGTGGGATCACCAATCCCGGCAGTAAAATCACCTATTAAAAAGATTATTTCATGCCCTAAATCCTGAAAGTCGCGAAGTTTTTTTAGTAAAAGGCAATGTCCAAGATGAAGATCTGGAGCAGTAGGATCAAAGCCTGCTTTTATACGAAGTGGTTTATTACTGTTTTTAGAATCTTTGAGTTTTAAAAGAAGTTCTTCTTCGGAAATTATACTTTCCGTGCCCCTACTAATTATTTCAAGTTGCTCTTTAGGACCAGAAAAACCCATTTTAGTATTTAAGGAAGATTAGTAGAACCCATAAGGTATCTATCACATTCTCTTGCAGCTTCCCTACCTTCATTTATTGCCCATACAACAAGGCTTTGCCCTCTTCTTGCATCGCCTGCTGCAAAAACGCTTTCAATATTAGTAGCATATTTCCCATACTCTGCTTTTGCGTTAGACCTTTCATCTGTATCAATCTTCATCTGCTCAAGGATACCTTGTTCTGGTCCCAAAAATCCGAGTGCAAGTAAGACAATATCAGCCGGCCACACTTTTTCAGTCCCTGAAACTTCATCAAATGCCATTCTTCCATTATCACCTGCTTTCCATTCAATCTCCACAGTGTGAAGTTCTTTTACATTTCCATTTTCATCAGCCACAAATTTCTTGGTCATCAACTGATATTTCCTGGGATCATCACCAAACACAGCTTTTGCTTCTTCCTGCCCATAGCTAAGGGTATAAACCCTTGGCCACTCAGGCCATGGATTGTCAGTAGATCTTTGAAGAGGAGGTTTTGTGAGTATTTCAAACTGAAAAAGACTCTCGCAACCGTGCCTAATGGAGGTTGCAACGCAGTCAGTACCAGTATCACCACCACCTAGAACAATTACATTTTTACCTTTAGCAGAAATATAATTTCCGTCATTAAGATCACTATCCAACAAGCTTTTTGTATTTGCCCTCAAAAATTCCATAGCAAAATGGATGCCTTTTGATTCCCTTCCTTCAATTGGAAGGTCACGTGGT
>JAJCZR010000048.1 GCA_029262295.1 Deltaproteobacteria bacterium
GCCACATGAAACACAACAGGTTGTAAAATTTGCTTCCTGTATTGGGAATCAATTTGATTTGAATACGCTTGCACTTGTGAATGAAAATACGGCTGAGCAAACTGTTGAAAATTTATCAGCAGCTATTAATGAAGGGCTTATCATAAGATTGGAATTAGATGAAGGTAAAGATCAATTCCGGTTCATACACGACCAGGTGCAGCAAGCTGCATATTCGCTAATCCAGGATGATAAAAAACCACTTCTCAATCTTCAAATTGGCAGATTAAGGCTAAGGGGTGAGGCTGAGAAATTAGAAGAAAATCTGTTTGAGATTGTTAACCACCTGAACATAGGAGCGGGGCTTATCTATGATGAAGAAGAGCGGTTACAGCTTGCCAACCTCAACCTTGCTGCCGGAAGAAAGGCAAAATCCTCGATCGCATATCAGGCGGCTTTGGATTATTTTAATTCGGGAATATGTCTTTTAACTGAAGAGGATTGGGAGTTTGAATACGATCTGCTGTTTTCACTCCATATTGAGGCGGCCGATTGCAATAAATACCTTTATGGCGATTTTGAAAAAGCAGAACAGGATTTTCAAAAGTTGCTTCAAAAAGCACAGTCAACACTTGATAAAGCTAAAATTCATAATCTTAGGGTTGTGCAATTTTCAAATATGAACAAATATAGTGATGCAGTGGATAGTGGCATAGAGGGGCTCAAACTGTTAGGTGTAAATCTGCAAGCCCCGGAGGAAGAGAAGCTCGCAAATATGGAAAAAGCATTTGCAGATATTGATTTATTGATTGAGCAAAAATCCCGTTCCATAAAGAATTACCCACAGCAAACCTCCAAATACAATTATCTTACCAATCTGCCCGTTACCGATAATTCTAAAATCCTTATGATTATCAAGATTCTTAATAATATGATTGGCCCCACATACCTTACCGGTGATATGATTTTAGTGAACCTTTTGAATACTGAAATCGTTCGTAAATCCCTTGTTTATGGTATATCTGCTGAATCTTCTCACGGTTTTGCTTTATATGCAGTTGCAGTTGGTTCTATTCGAGGTGACTATGAGTCGGGCCTTGAATTTGGTAAGCTGGCTATAGAGCTCAGCAATCAATTCAATAATATTAGCGAGAAAGCCAAAGTGCAGTTTGTGTTTGGCACTTTTGTAAAACTATGGCGAATGCCATTTGAGGCATGTTTTATAAATTTTAGAAAAGTGTATCAGTACGGGACTGACAATGGAGATTTTAATTGTATTGTTTACACTGTCTTTAATGACACAATTTTCAGGTTACTAATCAGTAAAAAACTATCTTCCTATCTTGAAGAATCATTAAAAAACTCAAAAATACTTAAAAAGATCAGTGCTTTTGATTTTCTGGATAACCACCTGGATGCCCATCAATATTTTCAAAAGTTACTCCTGAATTGGGCACTTTGTCTGCAGGGACGCACTTTTGATAAACTTTCACTATCGGATGAAAACTTTAATGAAGAAAAATATATGGAAGTTTATGGTAACAGCCCACACTTAAATACATATTATTACATTGCCAAGCTGCATATCTATTTAACTCTTGAGGAATATGACAAAGCTATAGAAGCTTCCAATAACGCCCAAAAAACCTGTGGGGCCCTCCGGGGGACGATCTGGACGGTGCTATTTAATTTTTTAACGGGCATTGCAATTGTATCAGCTTACAAAAAGTTTAATGATCCTGACAAGGGCTTATACCTTGAGAAACTAACAAATATTGAGAAATCCTTGTCTATGTATGCACAAAATTGTCCCGAAAACTTTTGTTGCTGGCACCTACTTGTTAGTGCTGGTCTTGAGAATCTTAAAGGTAATATAGGCAAAGCCAAGAATTTATATGAGGAAGCAATCAGATACTCTGAAGATGAGTGGAAAAACACTATGAACTCTGCACTTGCCAATGACCTGTATTTCAGGTTTTGGAGAGATCGGGGAAATATGGAAGTAGCAGGTCTATATCTAAGAAAGGCTTATGCAGTTTACTCCGAATGGGGTGCACTAAACAAGGTTAACAATATGGAAGAACGATATCCTGAATTGCTGGCTGCTTCTGTAAAAACGTTTAGCGGAACGCCCCCGCAAATTGACAGAGAATCGAGAACGGTTGAGTTTGATCCCGAATCACTTGATTTGGAAACCGTGATAAAAGCTTCTCAGGCTGTTTCAGGTGAGATAATGCTTGATCGTTTGATCGAAAAGCTTATGAAACTAACTCTTGATAATTCAGGTGCTGAAAAGAGTGTTCTTCTTTTAGAAAATAATGAAGAGGATTTTCGTATTGAAGCGCAGGCAGATGCAAATGGTGTGAAGCATTTTAATTCCGCATCCCAAAAGGATTTTTCTGAAGCTTTACTCCCACTGCAATTGATAAATTATTTAAAAAGAACGAAAGAAAGTGTTGTTTTAGCCGATGCTGCAACTGACAATCAATTCAGTAATGATCCCTATATCATTAAAAACAAACCTAAATCAATACTGTGCATACCAATATTAAATCAGGGATTGCTTAAAGGGATTTTGTATCTCGAAAATGGCCAGGCTACAGGTGCATTTACCCCAGACCGGATAAAAACGGTGCAGTTCCTTAGCTCACAGGCTGCGATATCAATTGAAAATGCGGAGTTGTACAGGGAAGTGGAAGAATTAAAGAGCCGATTTGAGATGGAAAAAATATATCTGCAACAGGAGATAAAAGCCGAGCATAACTTTGAGGAGATAATAGGCAATTCCGAATCTTTGAGAAAAGTGCTTGGAAGCCTTCAGCAGGTGGCACCCACTGATTCCACAGTTTTGATACAGGGTGAGACCGGTACTGGAAAAGAACTGATTGCACGTGCAATTCATAATTTAAGTCTGCGAAAAGGCAGGCCTCTTATCAAAGTGAACTGCACTGCGATCTCCGCCGGTCTGGTTGAAAGTGAGCTTTTCGGCCATGAAAAAGGTTCTTTTACCGGAGCAATACAAAAACATATAGGGATGTTTGAGATGGCAGATGGAGGTACGATCTTTTTGGATGAGGTAAGTGAGATGCCAGCTGAAACACAGGTGAAGCTTCTTCGCGTGTTGCAGGAGGGCGAGTTTTTGCGTGTAGGGGGAAATAAGCCCATAAATGTGGATGTTAGGGTTATTGCCGCCACAAATCGAAATTTGGAAGAAGCCGTTGAAGACGGAAGTTTTAGGCTGGATCTTTTCTACAGGCTGAATGTTTTTCCTTTGTCTGTGCCACCTCTTAGGGAACGCAAATCCGATATTCCAATTTTGGTGAATTTTTTTGTTACAAGGTTTGCCAAGAAAATGGGCAAGGAAATCGAAGGTGTTTCTCAACATACAATGCAAAGGCTTACCAATTATTCATGGCCCGGAAATATAAGGGAACTGCAAAACGTGATAGAACGTGCAGTCGTACTCACAAAAAGTTCTGAAATCAAGATTGATGAATCAGTATTGGGAGTTAGAACTAGCCCTGAAACTTCGGGAATTAAAACTCTTGAGGATTCTGAACGAGATCATATTATTCGTGCTCTTGAGCAGACTAAATGGGTAATAAATGGTAAAAACGGTGCCGCTTTACTTCTTGACATGCACCCAAG
>JAJCZR010000049.1 GCA_029262295.1 Deltaproteobacteria bacterium
TTCCACACGTTCGGGAGTACCAAAAAGATTAATCGCAAGCGGAAAACTAGCACCTTTAACATTTTCAAATATGAGAGCAGGGCCATCTTCCTTTATTACACGGTCAGCTATCTCAGTTATCTCAAGATCAGGATCAACTTCAGCTTTTACACGGGTAAGATCACCTCTTTTCTCCAGATGATCTATATAGTCATGTAGGTTGTAAAAATTATGTTTTGGCATGAAAAATCAGATATTTGAGCATTAAATTGATGTTACAAACTAAGGATAACTTTAAAAAATAAATAGTAAATTTTTGAGTCTAAATGCCTTAAAAAAATAATTTTCAAAAATCGAAAAATTTTTGTTGCATTTCAAAAAATTTAGTTATATAATCGTGCTGAATCATAAAATTTTTTATGAAACTTTATTTAAAGAAGGTGAATTTTTTAATAAATGAAAAGAACCCTATCTTACATCTTTATTATTCTTTTGTTTATTAGCTGCGGAGACGAATCTGAGGAGTGTATTTTTTTTAACGAAATTGAAGGATCAAATTGTGTAGCGGAAGATGTATTAAATCTTTGTACTCAAGTGGCATGTGGATCCAATATCGGAGCCTTCACTTTAGGATTTGAAGGACAAAATTGCTCAGATATCAATTGTTCTTCTTTTGAATGTGAAAGCATCAGAATCTCGGCTTTAGGTAATGAAATATTTGAAGGGCCGATAGTATTTACAGACGTTGATTTAGAAGAAAGAGGAGAAGAATTTACTGAATTAGTGATTTTTGGTCTTATTGAAGTTAATAGTGAACTTGTGGAATTTCAGTGCGTAAATTTTGATTAAATCAGATTTATATACTTCATGATTATTTAGATCAAGCATAATTTAACAAGAGGGCAAACATTTGATAAAAAAATTTATTACCCTTGTATTTACTAGTTTATTATTAATCAGTTGTGGGGAAGATGAAAATAATAATGCTTTCAATTGTCAATTAACAGCATTTTCTCCTATCCCAGAATGTGTCACTAACAGTTTTACTGAAGTATTTCCATTCGACATGCCTGAAGAAAGTAATTCATCTATTGGCTGCGATTGTAATGGTAAAAGTAGCGGAGATTTCATTATAGATTTTTTCAATCCATCATTTGATACTCTTGACGGTAAAAGCTTTGGAAGTGTTAGTGAATCAAGACAAAGTCTAACTTTGTTTGAGTTTATATGGGAAATTGAAGATTGCTCCACAATTTCTATTACAGAGTTTTTCAACGGAGAAGGGTTTTTAGGAACTTTAGAATTTATTAAGGTGCCGGAAGAACGTGTTTTAGAATTCTTTAAGCATGAAGATGGTGGACCTTTAGAAAACATTATTTGTTCTTGTACACAGTTTCTATTTTGTCTGGACGAATAATCTACTGGAAATTTTATATTAAAAGGATGAAACGAGAATGAAAAAAATATTTATATTTACTTTTATTATCTTCTTGATTACCAGCTGCGGAGACGAATCTGAGGAGTGTGTGCGATTTGCAGAACTTGAGTTCTCAGAATGTGTTGCAGATGATCTGTTAAATCTTTGTACTCAAGTTGGTTGCGGATCTGATAGTGGAAGTTTTGTATTAGGATTGGAAGGACCGGATTGTTCAGAGAATGATTGTTCATCATTTGAATGTGACAATGTTCGTTTATTTTTAGGAGAAGAAGTAGTAATAAAAGATCAAGTAGAATTTACAGATGTTCAATTTGTATTAGGTCAACAACCTGAAAGCGAATCAGTAATTACAGGTTTAGTTGAGGTAGACGGCGAATTACAGGAATTTCAATGTCTACATTTTGATTAAATACTTTTTGTGCAACTAAAAGAACTCAGTAAAGTCCAAACTTTACCGAGTTACCTATTTTTTCTGAATAAAATTGCATCTAAAAACATTTATCTCTTACATGTTCCCTAATTAACCTTTTTAGGCTTGTAATATTGGCCCTTTCCTGCTTTTTTAATTTCGCCCAGAAGTTTTCAAGGGATTTTTTCCCTTTAGCGTTCTCAATATACTGATCATAACGCCAGAGTGAATCCAGACGCTCACTTAGTTCATGGATCATGTCATGGTCATGGTTTTTCATACCCTGACTACTACCTATGTGTTTATACTCTTCTTTTACTGACATATAAAACCTCCTTTAAATAATATATTTCGATTATAGCACATGTCTTTTATTAATTTCCAGATTTTAATATTTTTTTTCTAGGCCTTGCAAAAATGGCCGTTAAGAAAATGAATTAATATTGCGTTAAGAAGCATCCAGGGTTGCGGGATGATTTGGATACTTTAGCAATATTTATTTTTAGCTAAATTTTTGCGCAGCCTTGATTTTTGTTTCTTTTCATCAAGGAAAAGAAAATACTTAATAATATTAAGATAGATCCTGAAACAAGTTCAGGATGACTGAACAACAATCGTACTCATTCCTTTGGCTAGTCTTAGGATAAATTTCATCTAATTACTAGAAAGAAATTCTAAAAACTAACTCCTACCCCAATCGTATAATTCAAATCAGTCTCTTCTGCATCATCAGCCGGTGTTGTGTCATGTTCAATAGATACTTTTGCTTCAGAGTAAAAATTCTCGGTAATTTGAGTTCTTAGTCCGGCAGAAGTTATAAGATAAAGATTAGACGGATCAGAAATAGCAGGGAATAATTTCAGATCATGAAAAAACTTAAGTTTACTGAATAGATTTTTATCAAAGTGATAACCAAGTCTTAGAGTTATTTCATTATTACTCTCACCTTCAGAAAAGCTTTCATGAATGAATGCAAGGCCAGCCTCAGTTGAAAAATTGAGTTTATCACTTTCAACCCACTGATAACCAACACCAGGAGAAAGAATAAACCTTAAATCAAGATCTGAAAGATCATCCTGTTCAAATCTAACAGAGGTGAACCAAAAAAACTTTTTACTGAAAAAATAATCATATTGAAGATCTGCATACCATTCATCCTGTGTTGTTTCATCACCATCCTGTTCAAAAAGGTATTCAGCTCCAAAGGTAGTTCTATCATTTTCTGATCTTCTTTTTACAAATGCGCCAAAGTTAAAATTGAAATTCTCAGAGTTTCCTTCAGATCCAGCAATGCTGGTGCTTAAATTAGTTGTCCACTTTACTGGATCAGGAAGTGGCCCTATTCGGGTTATTTCGCTTATCTTATAAAGTTTTTCCTCTTTCTTATCAGAAGGTTCAATCAATATTTTGCCAGATTCAGATCTTTTAACTTTTTCTTCAATTACCATAGTTTCAGATAGATGAACTTCAATTGGTTCATCAGTTGCAAAAGAATCAATATTCTCAGAATTAATTACAACCTCATCCAACAGTTCACTTTTTAATGAAAGCTTTCCGTCTTCCATTTTGATTATCTTGCCGGTAACCCTGTCACCATTTGTGAGATATATCTGATCTGCAAAAGAAAGTGTGGTAAAGGTTAAAATTATTAATAAAGATGAAACGATAATGTTTATATTCATTTAAAAATTCTCCAAAGAAACAAATATTTATAGGTAAATTTGGTCAAAGATAATAGTAACAAACTGCGATAAGGTCAAAGCATAGATTTTATCTTTATCACATTTTTAGAGATAACCCTTAGGTGTGTAGGTGCAAAAAATACTGGCTATTAAAAACACTTCACTTGCAGCCTCAATGCCAATTGTGATTTTCTATAAGATATTTAAACCTTTTATATGGGTCTTGAACGAAGTAAGTAACCTGACCATAGGTTTTTCACTCAGTTTACAATCCAAGCTCTTTGCCAATAATTATTTTTTGAATCTCAGATGTACCTTCTGTAATTGAGGCTAAAAGGGCATCCCTATAATATCTTTCCACAGGATATTCCACCGAATATCCATAGCCTCCCAATACCTGAACTGCTTCGATGGCCACGCACTGCACTATTTCAGAGGAGTAGAGTTTTGCCATTGATGCTTCCTTGATGCAATTTTTATTCTTATCATATAGCCAGGCTGCCTTATAAGTCATCAATCTTGCAGCTTCTATTTTAGTTGCCATTTGTGCAAGCTTAAAGCTTATTGCCTGAAATTTTGATATTGGTTTTCCAAAGGCTTTTCTCTCTTTTGAATACTTAAGAGCATACTCAAAGGCTGCGCGCGCAAGCCCCACGGATTTTGCAGCATGTGTGATCCTCGCACCCGCGAGTGTCTTCATGAGTTCAATAAAACCTTCTTCTTTTCCACCCAGAAGGTTCTCTACTGGCACTTCACAGTTTTTAAATTCAAGCTCAGCATGATCAGAAGCTTTATGTCCGACCTTACCAATTTTTTTTGTAACTTTAAAACCAGGAAAATCCTTTTCAACTATAAAAAGGCTAATTCCATGGGCTCTTTTTTCTTTATCGGTGTATGCCGCCACAATTACAAAATCTGCAGACGGGCCGTTTCCAATCCAGGTCTTCTCGCCGTTTAGGATATACTTATCACCCTTTTTTACTGCTTCAGTTTCTATCCCTGATACATCAGAGCCACCATTAGGCTCGGTTAATGCAAATGCACCAATCTTTTTTCCTGCAAGGGCATCGACAAGGTATTTTTGCTTTTGTTCCTCAGTGCCGTACTTCCATATCGGAATACATCCAAGACCCACATGAGCATCCACGCTCATTGCAATACCGGAGCAGATCCGCCCAAGCTCTTCAACAAAAATATTTGCAGTAACTTTATCCGCACCTGCCCCGCCATATTTTTCAGGAAATGATATTCCCAGAAGTCTCATTTCTCCAAGTTTGGGGAAGAGCTGCAAGGGGAATGTTTCTTTTTTTTCATACTCATCTACAATGGGTTCTATCTCTTTCTTTATGAAAGCCTTTACAGTTTTTTCAAAGAGCTTTTGTTCTTCGGTGAATTCAAAATCGATCATATTTAATTATATAAGATTTGTATAAATAAAACTATCAGATCATTTTTATAGTAGATGCGCTGAGTGGCAATCTAAGTATTAGTAGCAAAATACGGTAAGTCTTTTGAAGATAATAATTTATTGAAAGGTGTGAAAAGTAACTAATTATAATAAAGTATAAAATTACTCGAGTTCTTCTCTTTTCCAGCTGTTTTCAGTTTCAACACCCACAGTATTTAGAAGCTTATCGACATAGCCTTCAATCATATCATCAACTGTCTCAACACCCATATAATGAGGTGGGGATATTGGCATTATAACAACTCCTTCTTTGGAAAGTTTAAGTGCATTTTCAAGAGCAACAGTGCTAAGAGGTGTTTCCCTGAGAGCTATCACAAGCCTTCTTCGCTCCTTTAGTGCAACCTGAGCGATACGTGTAATTAATGTGTCGGCAATACCATTGGCAATCTTTGAAAGAGTGGAAACTGAACAGGGAACAATTACAAATGAATCGAAATGATTACTTCCAGAAGAGAAAGGGGCAGCAAGGTCAGCGTCGCTGTAAATGTCTTTTACCCAGGGGCGAAGCTCTTCAGCTTTAAGGCCAAGTTCTTCATGAAGCACCCTTCTTCCCCATTTACTTGCCACAAGAAACTTTTCATCGGGGCAACGTCTTAAAAAATCTACTCCGTATGCAACACCTGATGCGCCTGTAAAACCAACAATAGTTCTCATAATCAACTAAAAGTATATACCTGTAAGAATAAAAACAAAAACCAAAGAACCTATCAAAATATTTATTTTAAAAAAAGCAAGATCAACATCAGAAGATTTTTTATGCTCCAGGTAAAGAAAAAAAGCAATAACAATCAATATGGCAAATGAAAAAACAGTTTTAAAAACCATAAAATATAAGAGCAAAAGCATGATAAAAGCCATGATATGGCAGACTGCAGATATTTTTAAAGCAATAGTTCTTCCATAAACAGATACCATTGAAAAAATTCCCTTTTCATTATCAAATTTTTCATCTAAAGTTGCATAGATAATATCAAAGCCACTCACCCAAAAGAAAGCAAAAAGTCCAACTAATAATCCGGGAACAATACTGTTTAGTGAACAAGTTACTGCAAGGAAACCACCTAAAGGAGCAAGGCCAAGTGCAAGGCCAACACCAAAGTGGCAAAAGGGCGTAACTCTTTTTAAGAGCGGATAAATAATAAACACAATTAGTGGAATTGGTGAGAGAATAAAAACCAGATCACATATTAGATAAGCTGAAACGAGATATAAAATAGTTCCTGAAAGTGCAATTAATATTGACGTATTAAGATTTATTTTCCCCGACGGAAGTTCGCGATCTTTTGTTCTTGGGTTTTTTTTATCAATCTTTCTATCAAGGATTCTGTTCACTGCCATTGCAGCAGTCCTTGCCCCTACACCTGCAAGCACAATCAATAGCAAAACCTTTGTATCAGGAAAGCCACTTTCTGCAAGAAAAGCCCCTGAGAAAATGATTGGAAGGGAAAAGAGTGTGTGTTCCGCTTTAATAAAGCTGGAAAATATTTTTAAATTACCCATAAAATCATGGATTCTACCGTATTTTTTGTGATTCTAAAATTAATCTTTACTTTTGATACCATTAACATAGACTAAGAAATTCAAATAAAAATTGGCAAAACAATAATGAATATTGAACAAATTGCAGAAGAGATTAAAGGCTATTTATTAAGTAAAGATAGCGCAGCTATAAGTAGCAAGCTGAGCGATTTTCATCCTTCGCAAATTGCAGATGTGATAGAAAGCCTTGAGCCTGAAGATCACACATTTGTGCTGGAATCTCTAAATCCTGAGATTGCGTCAGAAGTCTATTTTGAACTTGATTCGGAACAACGGGAAGACATCTCTGAGAAACTAGATGTTGAAACACTTGCTGATATAGCAGATGAAATGGATTCCGATGATGCTGCCGACCTTTTAGGGGAACTTGAAGATGAAAAAGCCCTTGAAGTTCTTTCAAGCATGGATCCTAAAGAGGCAAAAGATGTTAAACCTCTTTTAGAATATCCAAGTGACTCTGCTGGCGGCATAATGCAGTCGGAGCTGGTAAAAGTTACTTCCGATCTTACTGTATCTGAGACAATCAATTGGATAAGGCTTCTTGCTGATGATGTTGAAGAGTTTCAGAGGGTTTATATCACAGATGAAAATGACGGGTTGCTCGGTATTATTCCGCTCCAACGATTAATTCTCGCAAATGCACAGACAAAAGTTCGCAGCATAATGGAAGATGTGGAAATTACAGTCACTCCATATATAGACCAGGAAGAAGTGGCAGAGTTTTTTAAACAGTATGATGTATTGGCAATACCAGTTGTCGACACTGACAATAAACTTTTAGGAAGGATAACAGCCGATGACATTCTTGATGTAATAACACAAGAAGCAGAAGAGGACATATATAAATTCACAGGTTTAGGAGAACATTTACATCCTTTATATACACCTACCCGTGAAAAGATAAAACTCAGGGTTCCCTGGCTTATTCTCACACTAGTTGGTGAATTACTGATTGCACTTATTATAGTAAAAGTATTTCAGCCTACACTTGAAAAAGTAGCCATACTTGCTGCTTTTATGCCTGCAATAATGGCTACAGGCGGAAATGTGGGTATTCAAACCACCACAATTGTAGTAAGGAGCCTTGGGCTAGGCACAATTAATATCAAACAGATATTAAAGCTGGTGGCAGCAGAAGTAAAAGTTGGTTTTGCACTCGGTGTCATTTGTGGTTTGATGGCTGCATTAATTGGAAGCCTTATAAGCTATAACGAACCTCAAATATTCAAGTTATCACTGGCCGTTTTTATTGCGATGGTTTCTGCAACAATTGCCACTTCATTTGTAGGAGTCACAGCACCCCTTCTTCTTCATAAATTCAAATTCGACCCTGCAGCATCCTCAGGGCCATTTCTCACGATGTTTAACGACATATTTGGTTCGCTTTTTTATCTACTAATAGCAATGCTTATTTTTTAAAAGAAATGAACACACTTGAAGCACTTATACTAAAAAAAACCCTATATAAAGAAGCTGATTATATTGTTACTTTTTTCACAAAGGAACTAGGCAAGATTTCAGGACTTGCCCGAAATGCCAAAAACAGCAAGAAAAGGTTTGGTGGCAGGCTTGAGCTTTTCAATCATTTGAAAGTCGATATCAAACAGAATGACAATAAATTTAATACTATTAACGATGTGCAGATTAAAAGATCATACATAGGAATAATGGAAAATCTTGAAGCATTCATGATAGCATCATTTGTAATGGAACACGTCGATTTTTTCAGTTCAGAAAATGAACAATCAGAAGAGCTTTTCAGTGAAACCCTGAAAACATTACATGAAATGGAAAGTGGTGAGGCACTTTTGCCTAAACTGCATACATTTCAGCTAAATTCACTCAAGATAAGCGGCTATGAACCAGACCTTGAAAGTAGAGATGAAACAACTGCAAATTTTAGTATTTCAGATGGGAAAATTGTAGATTCTCTGCCAAAAACTGATAATAATGTTTACAAATTTCATCTTGATATAGTGAGAAACCCTGAAACTATGGATATTTTTCTCGGTAAAGTGGCAAATAATATAAGGGTATTAACAAAATATATTGAGTATCATACAGAAAAGCAGTTTAAAACAGCAAAATTTTTAGAGGAAATAAACATATGAGCAAAGTTCCCGGATTTTATTTTAGTGGTATTTCATCAGGGGTTAAAAAAAGCGGCAAGAAAGATCTTGGTTTGATATATTCAGAAGTCCCTTGCAAAATATCAGCAGTATTTACCAAAAATCTTGTAAAGGCTGCACCTGTAATTCTAGGTCAGGAAAGAATTAAAAACGGAACCTGTCAGGCAATTATTATAAATAGTGGTAATGCAAATGCATGCACTGGAAAAAAAGGTTATAAAGATTCTGTATCCACATCAAAAGCACTTTCAAAAGAACTAAAAATTGATGAAAACCTCGTCATACCATCTTCAACTGGCATTATCGGACTACCATTAAAGATGGATAAAATTGAAAAAGCTTTGCCTGAACTAATAAAATCCCTTGACGAAGAAAATATTGAAGATACAGCCCATGCAATGTTAACAACAGATAAATTTATAAAGACAGCTTCAAAAAAGATCAAGATTGGAAATAAAACCGGAACTATATCTGCAGTAGGAAAAGGAGCGGGAATGATCTCGCCAAATATGGCAACAATGCTTGCTTTTATTGTGACTGATATTGCTATTGCTAAAGGAGCTCTGAAAAAAGCTTTTAAAACTTCTATCGAAAACTCGTTTAATAAAATTATTGTGGATGGTGATACATCAACGAATGATTCTGCCTTCATAATGTCTAATGGTTTGCTTGAAAACAGGGAAATAAATGAGAAAAGCAGCAATTACAAAAAATTTGTTGAAGCAGTTACTGAAGTTTGTTCTGAAATTGCAGAGCTAATTGTAAAAGATGGTGAAGGGGCAACTAAAGTTGTTAAGGTAGAAGTAAAAGGTGCAAAGACTGAAAATGATGCTGCAAAAATAGCTCGCACTATAGGCAACTCACAGCTTTCTAAAACAGCTTTTTACGGCGAAGATGCCAACTGGGGAAGGATTGTTGGAGCTGCAGGCAGGGCAGGAGTGAAATTTAATCCTGATAAGCTTGAACTATTTTTTGATGGAATAAAAGTTTATAGCAAAGGAGTTCAGCACCAATCTGAATCAAAGTATGCACATGTTTTTGAGAAACCAAAGTTTACTGTCACTATCAAACTAAAAGAAGGAAAAGCCGAGTCATATATCATTACAAGCGATCTTACACATGAATATGTATCAATAAATGCTGATTATAGAAGTTAAATTAGTTACTCAAAAAAAATATCAATATTTCTCAATTCTATCTTAAAGAAATTTTTGCATTAAGGTTGCATTCACAATCAACAATGATTCTGAAAAGCTGGACATGATAACAGTTCAATGGAACTTTAAAATGTTTATCTAAAAACTACACATTAATTACCAATTAATTCAGAAATATCTTTTAATCCATTTGTTTGAATAAATTTTAATACACCTTTATTAATTTTCCCGGCAACACTAAGTCCTTCACCTCTTAAGCCAGTTACAATCTGAAGGGCTTTAGCGCCAGCTCTTAATTTCTCAATTGCAGACTCTGTATCATTAACCCCGCCTACCCCCATTATTTCTAGCTTTTTTCCAGCTTGTTTATATATATGAGATATTATTTTAGTGGACAGCTTTTTATACTCGTAATCATTTCCACTAAGCCCACCTGGTTTTTTTAACCAATGCTCACCATACTTAGCCCGTATCTCAGAATTATTTGTTGAGTTAGTCGCAATGATTCCTGCAATACTTTTATCCAAGACTAAATCGATCACATCATCAATCTGATCGAATGTGAGCTCAGGGGCAATTTTTACAAATATTGGCTTTTTAGTCTCATTTTCAGATACCACTCCCAGTACTGCACTTACTATTTCCTCAAGTTTCTTTCTGTTTTGAAGCTTTCGGAGCCCGGGAGTATTTGGGGAACTTACATTTATTGCAAAATAAGATGCTAAATCATAAAGCTTTTCAGCTACTACTGCATGGGAACGGGGTGCATCTTTTCCTTTAATGTTCTTATTAATTCCAAGGCTTATACCAATGGGAATATTTGAGTTTTTATATTTACTAAGATTCTCTGAGACTTTTTGCATTCCCGGGCTGTTAAATCCAAGCCAGTTAAGACAAACTTCTGAATTAATCATGTGTTGGCGTGGCTTTGGGTTTCCATATTGTGGTTTTTCAAGTACTGAACCTACCTCAACTCCAGCAAAACCTATTCTGTGTAAAGCCTCTACTGCCCTTCCTGTTTTATCCCAACCTGCGCCTACAATCAAAGGATTTTCAAATTCAATTCCAGCAAGATTAACATGCAATTTTTCATCTTTTACACGACTTCCACAATTCGCAAATATCTCGAGGGCCTTTAGTGTGGCCGAAGAATGCTCAGAATAATGAAGAAGTTCCTTTACATTTTTATGCCATTTTTCAGAATCAAGATGATCCAGGATTGGACGCATTAAAGTTTTATACATTTGGTAACTTAGTTTAACTGAGATAGTTAAAGAGTTTTAACCTGAAAGCCAATTATTTTGATTTAACAGTAATATCTATTCGTTCTCAAGTTAAATCGAATATTTCCATACTTTAGTATTGCAATACCTCTAAATTAAATCATTTTTTTGGTTTTAGACTTACCTCTTGAAAGTATTTCAAACAGAATTATTGTCCTTTCAAGCGATTTCCAAACAAAACACATTCAAATAAATTCTTTGTTATCAACTATTTACAAAGACATTTTACAAAAACAATACTTATTTAGTATTGTAAATTGACTTCATAGAACAATTAAACTACTATTGATAAGCAGATATAACAGGGGAAAATCAATTAATAGACTTACAATAATATCATTAATCCTGTTTGCGGCTTTAATATCAGGATCAAATTCAAATGCCAGAAACCTTAATGTTAAACCTGGCAAATGGTTATTTACAGTTTTGATTAGCAACAATCAGACAAAAAAACCCAAAATTGAAAAAGTGTCAAGGTGCTTTAATAAATCTCAGATGAACCCCATTGAGGATTTTGAATTTAATCATGACAAATCAAAATGTGATGTATATGGAGTTGAATCCAATACCGGAAAATCTTTAGAATGGAGATGGTTTTGTGGAAAAAGGAAACTTAATCCTAAAACAAACGGGAAAGGCATTTATGTTTCTACTGGCTCAAAGATTAATGGAATTCTTAAAACAGCTCACTACAAAAAAGGAAGCCTTGTAAAAACGGAAGTAAATATTGAAGGTAAATATGTTGGCAAGTGCACTTCTGAAAAAAAACTTTTGATTAATTATTAAGAAATACTACACATTAAACCTAAAAAGCATCACATCACCATCTTTAACTAGATAATCTTTACCTTCTGATCTCATCTTACCTGCATCTTTGGCTGCATTTTCAGAACCAGTAGCAACATAATCATCATAGGCAATTGTCTCAGCTCTTATAAAACCTTTTTCAAAATCAGTGTGAATCACTCCTGCGGCCCCAGGAGCTTTTGTTTCTTTTGTAATAGTCCATGCCCTTGCCTCTTTTGGCCCAGCGGTAAAGTATGTGATAAGACCAAGGTTTGCATAAGCTGCCCTAACAAGCTTATCAAGCCCAGAGCTTTCAATTCCAAGCTCTTCCAGAAAAAGGGCTTTTTCTTCCTTATCCAGTTCAGCAATCTCAGACTCAATTTTTGCACAAACTAAAATAAGGTCATCTCCAAACTTATCTGCATACTCTTTAACCTTTTTTACTTCTTCATTCCCGGACGCATCATTCACTTCACTTTCTTCAACATTACAGATATACAAAACAGGTTTAGATGTTATAAGAAAAAACTCTTTTAAATACTTCTCATATTCATCTTTAAAATCATAATTTCTGGCACTATTTCCTTCTTCTATAAATTTTAAAAGTGACTCGCATAGCTCAAACTCCCGCTTTATTTCTTTGTCTCCACTTTTTACCTGAGAAGAAAGGCGCTTCTCTCTTTTCTCAAGGGTTTCGATGTCTTTTAAAATAAGTTCATCCTCAATTATGTGAATATCCCTTATTGCATCAATTGATCCTTCGAGGTGCATAATATTGTCGTCATCAAAACATCTGACAACATGAAGAATAAGATCAACTTCTCTTATGTTGGATAAAAAGGCATTTCCCCTTCCCTTTCCTTCAGCCGCACCTTTTACAAGGCCTGCAATATCAACAATCTCAATAAAAGCGGGTACAACTTTTTCAGGGCTTACAAGCTCAGAAAGTTTATCAAGCCTTTGATCTGGTACTGCAACCATTCCAATATTAGGATCTATAGTACAAAACGGAAAATTCTCGGCTTCTGCACCGGCGCTTGTTAAAGCATTAAAAAGAGTGGACTTCCCTACATTTGGAAGCCCAACTATTCCACATTTAAAACCCATATTTTATTCCTTAAAATTTTTTGGAAAACCCTACTCGATAGTTAATAAGTGTCAAAAAGCTGCAATAAGTCTACGCTCTCTAAACCTTATGATATTTAAGTTTAACATCCTGAAGATTCTCAAGTGCAGTTTCACATAAGCAGTTGATTTTTTCTCTTTCTGTATCAACCATTTGAGATGGTTTCGATTGTGCTTTTACCAGGCCTACAAAATTCATTGTTGCAGCTATATCTTCATCATTATGAAGGAAATATGAGATGGTATTTACCGATTCAATAAGTTTTAACACCACAACAAAATCAGATCTCCCATAATGAAGTATTTGATTAAATGCTTTATCGAACAGCTCTGAGTATTTTTTAGGATTGGCAATTATCCTTAGCTTATTTTCATCGTCATATCTGAGCTCTGAAGGTGCCTTGCTTTTGGCAAGCTCGCAAAGTGAGACAGTTAAACTTTCTATACAACCAAGAGCAGTAAAAGGATCATTTATTCCGGGGGAAAGTGCCCTGAGTGCAATTTCCACAATCTGGTTAATTGGAAACTCCACATCCTGTTCACTTGTTCTTTGTGTACCAGACACAATATCACGGTTTATTTTACTATCAATGGATTTGTTATAATTTTCTTCTGGATAGACATAAGCAATTGGTGTGCCCTCAATTAAATATTCGCCCGGGCGGCATAAAAGTTTAATAATTATATTGTTACTGCTTGCAAAACTAATAAGTCCATTATCATCCAAAAACCTTATATAACCACTTTGTGAAGAAGGTATTTCCACACTTCTTTCTTTAAAGTCTTTAGGGGGTTGTTCCAAAGCTATCCAGAGCTTTTTTGCATCAGAGCCACTGCTTCCAAGCTCTTTGGGAAAACGTTTAGAAATTGATGACAATAGCTCTGAATTTATATTTGAAATAATGTTGGAGACCTGTATTGAATTGCTGATGTGATGTATGAAGTATATAAGGACAAATATATTTATAATCGCCAGAATAAAACCGACCATTATTGATATATGAGGAATAAAAAGATTCTCCTCACCACCACGGAGTGTTCTTAATAACGAAAGGCAATAAACAAATGTTGATATGAATGCCCCAAGTACAAACTGATTACCTTTATCCCTTACAAAGTTGGTTAATATCCTTGGACCGAACTGAGTTGATGCAAGTGTAAGTGCAACAATAGTTATTGAAAACACCACACCAGCCACAGTAATCATGGAGCCTGCAATTGTGGATAGAAGTGACCTTGCACCCTCTGGCTTGTTAAGATAAATCCAGTGAAGGACTTTTGGTACATCTTCTTTACTTATAAATCCATCCACCCATATAAAAAAATAGGATAAAAGAAATGAAGCTACAAGCATTACTGAGGGAATAAACCAGTAACTTGAGGAAATATTTAACCAGATATTTAGGAGCCTTGTTTTCATTATGATTTTGAAACAAAAAGATTATAAATTATTGGGAAAATAAAAAAAGAAGGTAAGCAGGGGGATATAATGGAGTAATGTATATAAAAGCTTACCTTCCCTAAGTAATTAAAATTATTGATCTAAGTCGTCTTCTACTTCATCAGCAGCATCTTCCATTCCATCACCTGCTTCTTCGAGCGATTCATCAATCTGCTCACCCACAGTTTCAGGCTCATCATTTGTATCCGGACAGGCGCTAAAACCAATAAGTGAAAATCCAAGCAAAAGAACAAATAAGATCTTATATATATCTCTCAAAATATTCCTCCTTTAAGAATATTGGGAGCTTAAATTATTAAAATCATTAATAATCTGGTTTATCATTTACAATTAGATCATTTCTCACTGAAACAACACCACTAACAGTTTTTGCGATCTCTTCTGCTCTTTGCTTCTCAAATTCAGAGTCAACCAAGCCACTTAACTGCACAATTCCACTATAAACATTTATATCGATGCTAAGGGCACTTGTAGAAGTATCGGCCAGAAGTTTTGTTTCAACTTTAGTAGCAATTACAGAATCATCGAATGTTTCACCAATAGTTTTTTGACCACAACTTACTAATCCAACCGCAACAAAACAAAATAAAACAAATAAAAACTTTGTACTTTTATTACTCAATTTAAGCCTCCCTTTATTCACCCGATACATTCATACCGGAATTTTATTCGATTTTTTTGAATTACTAATAAACTCAATTCTGTGTGACTCATTACAAAAGAAAAAATGTTTTAAATGATTTTCATCAAAATATTCGTGATCCACTGCCACTTCTTCGGAAACTTTTTCTCCACAAATTGCGCATATTATTGAGCTTGAATCAACTCCGTGTTTTCTGAAATAAAACCACGGCTTTTCAAACTTTTCAGGAGACATCAAAAAATCTACTTTGCACTGCTTGCTACAAAGGTGATATTCCTCTTTTCCACTGTGCAATTTCACAAGATTTTCAATATTTTTTCCACACACTGCACATCTCGCTTTCGTATATGTATTCAATTTGACCTTCTAGTGTAAACTTAATTGTCATAGCATTAACTATTACAAATATCGTGCCATCTCCTTGAAAATACAAATTATCAATCATTTGAGGCATTTAGCTAGATTTCATTAATGATATATTGTTGCAAGGTTTATATTCAAACAGTAAAGAATGGTGAATATTTTGCTACGGAAAAAGCTAAATCAAATTAGAGGAGAGTATGAACTAAAGTAAAACTTTTTTGACACATCTAATCTGTTTAAAAATTCAGGGTTTAATTTTGGTAAGACCATTAATCACCTTTTTAAGCTTTCTAATTAAATCTTTTTCTTCAACAAGGGTTTTGTTTAAAAGTTCATTGATCTTGGTTGAGTTAAAAATCTTTGAATAGTTGGAAAGTGTTTCATAAGCTCCAATCTGATAATGATTAATCCTTTGAAGAGAAGCGAGAAGACTAACATCATAAACAACTTCATCAGATTTCTTCATTTTTTCCATTATCTCAGTGCATTCATCAATAAGCCCTGTGATTCCGAGACTCTTTTTACCACCCAGCTTTGTGCCAAGAATATCAAAAGACTTTTTTACCCGATCAACATGTTTTTTATTCTCTTTAATATTTTCTTCAACAAATTGCCCAACTTTATCAGAATCAGTATTCTTCAAAATTTTTGGCAAAATTTTTGAAATCTGTATTTCAGTGTTATAAAGATATCTTAGATCAGTCTCAAAGAGGTTTTTTAAATCTTTTTCTTTCATCGACTATCTCCTCAAATATATATTTGATTATATTAAAAAAATTCATTTTAAACTCTTATAATTAGAATATTAGTTTGCAGTGAAACCCAGGTTTTAGAACAAATAAAAAGGAGCCCGTATTCTCTCAAGATCCTTTTATAAGTTTCAGAAGCTAGACTTTTCGCCTGCCAAAAATAAGTGAAATAACAAATATTATTAAGAAGACAACAAACAATATCTTTGCAATTCCTGCTGATGCTCCTGCAATTCCTGTGAAACCTAAAACACCTGCAACTATTGCAATTATTAAAAATGATAACGCCCAGCTAAGCATAATGTAATACCTCCTATTACTTTACTTAACATTGGTTAAATGCAAGTTGAATGCCAGACATGACAGGAAGAAAAAAGCTAACAAATTCAGTAGATTAGAGTGCCTTAAATAAAAATGAAGTATAAAAAATGTTGAATATTCAACTAACATTACTGTTGTTTTATTAACAGGACTCATGGAAAAAAGCCGTTAAATAGTTTAAATTATTGATAATTTTATAACTAGACTCATGGCATCAATATTGCCAAAATATAAGTAAGATGAATAACAACGGTAAAGAAACCCCATCTCCTAAGCTCACTCTCGACAGACAAATTACAATTGGTTTTATAATAATGCTTTTGCTTATTGTGCTTGTAAGTGCATTTTGTATTTTTACTATAAGCAAATTAAAAAAAACACAGTCAAAAATTAATGGAGAGTCTGTTTCCCTTTTTGAAATAATAGAAAAGAGCGCCGAGGATACTGTCTTTGATAACGAAATGCTTCTAAATGCAATTGAAGTTGCTGATAGAGAAATTGGCCTTGCTTATCTGAATGTTGTAATTGTAGCGCTTATCTCCATCTTTTTTGGTGGTCTTTTAACCATTATTTTTCCTAAAAAAGTAACAAAGCCGGTCTTTAATCTTATTGAAGCAACAAAAGAAGCAAAGGAAGGCGAATATTCCTACAGGGTCCCGGATATTAAAGGAACAAATGAAATATCAATACTTATTACCTCATTTAATGAAATGCTTGGTGAAATTGAAGAAAAAAATGAACTGAGAGATCGCCTTGCTGATGAAACCAGAAAATTCAACGACAAGCTGCAACAAAAGATTAGTGAAGTTGAAAAAGAGCTAAGGGAATCAAATAGAGAGCTTTCAAAAAATGAGAGGCTTGCAGAAATTGGGGTGATAGTATTTAAAATAGCCCATGAGATCAAAAACCCCCTTTCAGGGATTAGTATTGCACTTCAAAACCTTGAAAGCGAGCTAAATGATGAGGAAAGTAAAACAACTATAAAAGAAACAATAGCTGAAATCCAAAGGCTCGACGGTATTGTAAAAGAGCTTTTTCATATTGCACTTCCAAATGAGCTTGACCTCATGGAAACAAATCCGGCTGAGATATTAGATAAAGCCCTAAACCTTGTTCAATATAAGAAAGAAGCCTACAAGGAAAATGTTCTTATTGAGAGATGGTATAGTACAAAGAATGATGATTTAAAAGTGAACCTCGATCGTGATCAGATATTGCAGGTATTAATAAACCTTATTTTTAATGCAATAGATGCCATAGATAGTGAAGATGGCAAAATAATTATTGATGTTAAAGATGACTCAGATGATTTTAAAATACTAATTTCTGATAATGGAAAAGGAATACAGGACAAAGATTCAATATTCCAGCCTTTTTACACAACCAAAAAAGACGGATCAGGCCTAGGTCTTCCCATTTCCAAAAGCATCATTGAAAAGCATGGCGGTGAATTGATAGTGGAAGATTCCCAGCTAGGAAGTGGCACAACATTTATAATCAAGATACCAAAACATTAAAATAAAACTATGAATATCCTGATAATTGAAGATGAAGTTTTTCTTGCCAACAACCTCAAAAAAGCGCTTGTAAAAGAAGGCTATGAAGTAACTGTGGCCAATACCGGCCAGGAAGGCATTTACTATGCAAAAGAGCGCAAACCGGCTGTTGTTATACTAGACATGAAGCTTCCTGATATAAGTGGGATCGAGATACTTAAAAAGTTTGAGGAGATCGAACTTCAAACAAATACAATAATGATCACTGCACATGGCAATGTAGACACAGCAATCCTAGCTATAAAAAACGGGGCTTACGACTTTATTGAGAAACCATTTAACGTAGAAAAATTAAAAGTAGCAATAAGAAACGCCACAAAAACATTAAGACTAACAAAAAATATCCACTCAAAAATATCAAGTGAGAAAAAAGAGTTTGGCCTTCACTCTCTTGTGGGAGAAAGTAAACCAATTGAAGAGCTAAAAGAAATGCTGGAAATACTTATCAACTCTGATCCCAAAACTATTCTTATTACAGGTGAAAGTGGCACCGGAAAAGGTTTAGTGGCCAAAATACTTCATTATAATGGTGAAAGGGCCACAGGCCCTTTTATTGAACTCAACTGCGCTGCAATTCCTGAGAACCTTCTTGAAAGTGAACTTTTTGGACACGAAGAAGGATCCTTCACCGATGCAAAAAAGACAACAACTGGAATCTTTGAAGATGCAGATGGTGGCTCGCTCTTTTTGGATGAGATTGGTGATATGAATATAAACCTCCAAGCAAAACTTATAAAGGTTGTGGAAGAAAGAAGGTTTAGAAAGATCGGTGGGAAAAAAGATATAGATGTGGATGTGAGAATTATAGCCGCCACAAATCAGGATCTCCAAAATCTAGTTGAGCAAAATAAATTCAGGGAAGATTTATTTCATCGTCTAAATGTTATCTCGATTAAGATGCCAACCCTTAGGGAAAGAAAAAATGATATTCCATTAATTGCAGAAAATTTTGTTAACTATTTCAACAATGATATGAATAAGAATATCAAAAGTATTTCGGAAGATATAATGAATGATTTCATTTATTACGACTGGCCTGGCAATGTAAGGGAACTACGGAGCACAATAGAAAAAGCAACAATATTGAGTGATGGTGAGAAGCTTAATGAAAAGTATATTAATATTGAGCCAAATTCAGAAGAGAATATTGAGATTGAGAAAACATCCGATAAAGTCGTAATGCATATTTCAATAGATGGAAGTACCACTCTTGATACAATAGAAGAAAATATAATCAGACAAGCCCTCGAGCTTAACAATATGAATCAAACCAAAACAGCAAAAATGCTTGGCGTAAACAGGCAAAATCTCAGATATAAAATGAAAAAGATGGGGCTTTTAAACTAATGGCCAATATTATTAAAGGAGAAAAAGATAATGGACTTAATTAGAATAATTATTGCAATTTTGCTCCCACCATTGGGAGTATTTTTACAGGTTGGACTAGGAAAACATTTCTGGCTCAATATTTTGCTTACACTTTTAGGTTATATCCCGGGGATTGTTCATGCAATTTGGATTATTGCCAAGAAATAACTTTAATTGAAAAACAATAATATCAATAAAGTTCAAAGCCTCGGGAAGCTTTCTTATCTGCTTGATAAGTCAGTCAAAATTCCAATTATTGGTTATAGAGTAGGTATAGATTCCATTATTGGAATTATTCCCGGCGTAGGAGATGTGGCAGGAGCAGCTATATCATCCTACATTGTCTACAAAGGCTATAAAATGGATGTTCCAAAAAAGGTCCTGGCAAAAATGGTTTTCAATATAGGGCTTGAAACTGCAATTGGCTCTATTCCTGTGGTAGGTGATATCTTTGATGTGATCTGGAAATCAAATATTAAGAATGTCGAACTTATTAAAAAGAATGTAAATATTTCAAAAGATGTAGATACTCCATAGCCTAAAAAATTAAGGAGAAAATATGGGTACATCATGGATGTTCAAAGACGGGTCTTCAATATTAGTTGTTATTCTCACAACAATTCTTTTGTATATCAGCTTAATTATTTATACAAGGCTTATTGGACTTAGAAGCTACTCTAAACTCTCCGGTTTTGATTTTGCAATTACTGTTGCCTTTGGCTCTGTTTTGGGAGGCGCAATACTTTCCAAGGACCCACCGCTGGTACAGGCAGTTGTAGCTCTTGGAATGCTCTATTTAATTCAGCTAACTGTTTCTATTTTCCGGCGACGTTATAAATCTTTTTCTAATCTCATAGATAATGAACCACTACTAATTATGGCAGGGAAAGAGATAATTCATGAAAATTTAAAAAAAGGAAAGCTCACTGAAGCCGACCTTAGAGCAAAGCTTAGGGAAGCAAACGTGATTAAGTACGATGAGATTTTCGCAGTAGTTATGGAAACTACTGGGGATGTTTCGGTTCTTCATGGTAATCCCGAAAAAAACAAACTTGATCTTAATCTTTTCGAAGGTGTTTGTGGAGCAGAAAGGCTTAAGGCGTAATATGCAAAAGATACAAAAAATTTTAATACTATTACTATTGTTAACAAAAAAAGGCTGCTGCAGATCGTAAAGACCTACAGCAGCCTATAGCAACAAATTGATTTTATACCTACCTACTCAGCAGCTTCAACGGCTAAGGCTTTTCCGTCTTCACTGTACCTTACTCTTACTTTTTCATTGAGCTCAAACATCTGTTTGTTACCGCTTTCATCTTCAACTTCAATCATTCTTTTCTTGGAATCATATTTTGTTATTCTTCCAACAACTTCTTTTGAAACTGTTTTGGTTGTGTAAACCTTCTCACCTGGAATTACAAGTGTCTGACCAACCGTGAGATTATATGGGCTGCTGATATTATTTGCATCTGCTATCTTATCCCAGTTTGCGTATGTCCCGTATTGTTTCTTGGAAATAAGTGAGAGCGAATCACCGCTCTTAACTGTATAAGTTAGAACGTTTTCTGACTGATTGTCAGTTGGTTTTAATTTATTATCTTTATAAGTACTTTCCGCATTTGCAGAAAAAGTAACAAAGGTAAAAATTAAACAAAGTGCTGTAATTAAATGTATTTTTTTCATCTGAAAAAATACCTCCTTGATAAATATATTTAACTATAGATAAGTGCAATTGGGATGCCATACAGTGAACAGATATAAATTTGAATGATTTCAGCAGGTTAATACATTTCAACATT
Organism: Deltaproteobacteria bacterium; assembly: GCA_029262295.1. GTDB lineage: Bacteria > Desulfobacterota_D > UBA1144 > Nemesobacterales > Nemesobacteraceae > JAJCZR01. The sequence continues at coordinate 21,257 of JAJCZR010000049.1, forward strand.
ACTTTTCAGGTTGGAAAAAGCAAGAATTTCTACAACTTCACTGTTGAATATTCAACAATCACCTATTCCTGGTACTATTAATTCTCTATTAATTGTATTGCAGCTTCAGGGCCGGTAAGCCTGAAAGTAAAGCTTTCCTGAAGATAACCGCAGATTTATTCTTCATTATTATTCTTAGATAAAACTTTATCAATCAGCCTTACAGGAATTGGCAGCTTTTCATTGTATATTTTAAGCTCAAGTATATCAGCCGGTAGTACAATATTGTTATCAAGAAGCGCTTCTTTCACTGCCGAAATAGCACGCGACTGGGTTTGAAGGGCAGATTTTTTGAAATCCATTGTATCAAGCCAAAAATGAATTTTTAAGTTTACAGTGCTTACTGCCAGCTCGTTTGCAACGACAAATGGTTCTCTTTCCCCTTCACTAAGCACACCTTCCACATTTTTCAGGGTCTCCACTATGAGTTGTTCGGTTTTGGCTATATTGTCATCATAATCTATACCCACAACGAAGTCATACCTTATATACCCGTCTCTTGTGTAGTTAACCAAAGGGGTTTTTACTATCATGGCATTTGGAATAAACACATCCTTGCCATCAAAAGTCTTAATATGGGTATTTCTCATATCAAGGGATTCAACTTTTCCTATAATCTCATTTGATTCAACAGTATCGCCAACCCCAAAAGGACGACTGAATGCAAGTAATATCCCTGCCAAAAAATTCTCTCCAATATCTTTAAAGGCAAAACCAATCACAAAAGCGGATATCCCGGCCCCGGCTACAAGCCCTGCAGCAATACCACCAAGACCTACTACATACATTGTGAGTATAATCCCGGCTACTATTAACGCCCATTTCGTCAATCTTCCAACAAAGTTGGCAAGAAGCTGGTCTTGCACTTTATTTCTTGTAGCAGTTCTGGCAAGCCGGCCTATCTTAAAGGCAATAAATATAGCTATGACAAATACTACAATACCGAGTACAAGTTTTGGCAAGGTCAATAAAAATGAGTCCCAGTATTTTTCGCCCACCTGAATAAGCTTTTGAGTTGTATCATCCATAATTCACCTCACATATTCTGAATATTATTTAAAACTTATATTTAAGAGATGGTCTCATCATCTTTTAAATCATTCTCATTTTTTTCCAAGATAGTTTTAAGTGGTTCTTTAAAGGTAAGGGTTCTATATGGAAAAGGTATTTCAATTCCAGCATCATCAAGTGCACGTTTAACAGCAGCCACAACTTCATCCCGTGATTTTCTTATTTCAAGTGGAGAAGAGCCAGTCCACCAGGTAACTTCAAAATTAATACTGCTTGCACCAAACTCCTGTGCAAAGATCTCAACATCTTTACTATTGTTTACTGTATCGAGACCCTCAACTGTTTTCTTGATAACTCCCCTGCATTCATCTATGTCCTCACCGTAAGCTACTCCACATATAACTGTAACCCTGCGGATATCTTTATCGGTTCTAACTTTTACTGGGTTTGTAAATAACATCGCATTTGGCACAACAATTCTTTGTCCGTCGGTTTTTCGAAGGTTTGTATCCCTAATTGTTATTTCTTCCACAAAACCTTCCATATCCTCGCAGCTGATAAAATCACCGAGTTGGAATGGTTCCCTGAAAAGTATCAAAATGCCGGCTAGAAAATTCTCAAATACATCTTTAAATGCAAAACCTATTGCAATTGAACTAAGGCCTACTACAGTGAGTATTTTTGCAGGTGTAAAATTCGGGAAAACAATTGTAGCAACAATCATCAATCCGAAAACCCAAATCATAATTACCACTATCTTTCTAAAAAGTTCCACAAGTGAATCCCTAAGCTTAATTCTCTTGAAAAAACTGTTTAAAATACTTCTTGCTACGCGCACAATGATCCAGAATACAAATAAGACAACTATTGCGATAACAAGATTGGGCAGTTGAGAAAGAAAACTTTCCCCCATACTTTTTACACTATCAAGAACAACATTGGATGCATCACTTAAAGAATTCATGGTTAATTAAAAACTCCTTATTCACTTAATTACAGTCTGAAAATACTATTTTTTTATAAGGCGGACTTGATTACATATCTAAACAACACTCTGAAAACATAATAAAATGTTCTTTTACCCAAAACTAGAAAGCTTACTGCAATAGCAGCCAGGATTGATGTCCTCGGATAACTCTCTACAAAATTCATAACCCCATACATCAAATTGGATTGGCTTTTAGAACTGCTCTGTCCATTTTTGATAACCACTAGAATCAAAATTGAGATAACCAGTGCAGACGCCGCTACTATTAGTGATGATATTATAGGAGTAAAATAAAGGTTTAAGGTGAAATAGAAAGTTAGTGAGAGAAAACCGAGGGAAATAATAATAAACATTACGGACAAAAATAAAAATAAAGCCGTACGGAATAAATAATCCAGCAGACGGGAACTAATCATGCTTAAACCTTTCTACAATTTTGTAAAGCAAAAAACGCATCTTTCAAAATCAGTCTCTATTCATTATCTTGCTTAAAACAACCCCTACTAGAAATGCCACAATAAGGCTTAGAAATGGCCTTTCTTCAACCTTCTTTCGTGCTTTTTTTACTTTTTTTCTACTTTTTACTTTAGAGCTGGTAAATATCTCATCAAGCTCCTCAATAAGTTTATTGCCCTCATCTTTAATTAGATCTTTAGCAGATCCGGATTCTTCTTTACCAATATCTACAACTCTTTTCAGCAAATTGGAAAGGTCACCTTTTACTTTTTCAGCATCTTTTTTAAGAAGTGACAAATCCTCTTTAATGATCTCTTTATTCTTTGTTAATTTTTCTACATTCTCAGACATAAACATCTCCTAATTATTATTTTTAATTATCTTTCTATAGTTTTTGCAAATTAGATGCCAGAGAAGTTGAAGCTAATTTATTTAACAATTACCGAACTTTATATTTTTTTTTACTATCAAAAAAGAAGTTATTGAAAAATACTCAACAGTTGAAAATGTTTGATATTTTTCTTTTCTACCGAAAACATTTGGACTAAAAACAATTAATTTTAATCACCTGCAATTTTAGAATGGTTATAGTTAATTTCAATGAATGTTATTAATTACTAAAATTCGTTAAATTTTATGATTTATCTAGCACACTTAGATTGATGTACAGATAGGTAGTTTCAACTAAAAAATTTATTATAAAGACAATGATTCAAATTGAAAAAGGTAAGAAAGTCGGACTAGCATTAAGTGGGGGAGTAGTGCTCGGGGCTGCACATATTGGTGTGTTAAAAGCTTTGGAAGAAATTGGAATTAGAATTGATTATATTTCGGGAACAAGTGCTGGTGCACTAGTATCGTGTTTATATGCTTTTAACGCGAACAGTGAACATCTTAGGGAAATAGCACTTGGGCTTTCCTGGACCAGCTTAACTGAACTTTCCTTTTCAAGATTAGGTCTTTTATCAAACAATAAAATGAAAGAAATGATTCATCATCAAATCGGAGAATCAACATTTGATCAAGCTGAAATACCCTTGGCAATTGTAGCTACAAATATTTCAACGGGCAAAAAAGTTGTTATAGACAAAGGAGATGTGGCAATAGCAGTAATGGCAAGCACAAGCATTCCTGGAATTTTCAAACCCGTCGCACTAAATAATCAACTACTGGTTGATGGGGGACTCGTTGAAAATGTTCCAATATCTCCACTAAAAGAAATGGGTGCAGACTTTATTATCTCTGTTGATCTTAATGCAAAATATATAATAAACAGAACACCAAAGAATATTATTGAGCTTTTATTAAATAGTTTTCATTTCTCATTATCAAATACTTCAAGAATTCAGACAGCGGATGCAGATATTCTGATTGAACCAAATTTATCATCCTTCAATATAGTTGACATGAATCAGGCCAGCCAGTTAATCAAAAAAGGCTATGAAGAAACTATGAATGTAATTATAAATGGGGTGGATGACCGGACTTGAACCGGCGGCCTCCTGGGCCACAACCAGGTGCTCTAACCAAGCTGAGCTACACCCACCATAGATAGAAAAAATGAAAATTTACCATTAAATCTGAAAGAAACAACTTTTATTGCCCAATTAACTTTACAAAAAGGATTCTATTATAAACACTATATATTTCACACAAAAACCTTAATTAGTATCAAAATATATAATAACAATGGAACGAATGAGAAAAATATTATTCCCCTTATTTATATTTTCAATCTTCCTGACGCTCTTAATTCTGAAAGACTACTTCCTTTTTGGTGTCGAAGTCGGCTCCTTAGCAATCACAAAGAAATTTATTTACTATGCCTTACAAATTGGCCTTTGGATTTCCGGTGCCCATCTTTTAAATGTGCTCACTAAAATATTTTTCTGGGATGCCATTGTTGCAAAAACAATAAGAGGCACTGTTCCCAGGCTCTTAACACACTTTTTTTCATTAATAGTCTATATAATCGCAATATTTATAATTATTGGTTCTGTTTTTGACAGGGAACTTACAGGAGTGTGGGCCACATCAGGAGTAATGGCACTTATTCTGGGTTTTGCCCTTAGAAATATGATACTTGATCTCTTTACAGGTCTTGCTGTGAATATTGAGATGCCATATAAAATAGGCGACTGGATTGAAATTAACACCAACAACCCCAAACCTGATATTAATGGTGAAGTAATAGATATTAACTGGAGGGCCACAAGGCTACGTGACGAAGAAAAAAGGGTAGTGATTATTCCAAATAGTCTTATAAGCACCTACATTGTCACAAATTACTCTCAACCTCGAAAAAGCATTAGGTTTGAGAATATTGTTAGATTGGACAGCTCTGTGCCCGTAGGAAAAGCAAAAAGAATAATCCTGGCAGCCGTTAAAGAAGTTTTGAACCATGAAGGTTTTTATAAAGATCCTGAGCCAACAGTCATGGCAAACGAGACAAATGAGTACGGAGTTGAGTACAAGATTAGATACTGGATTAACCCCTGGAAAGGTATATACCCCACAAGTGCCAGGGATGTTATAAACTCAAGCATTTTAAAATACCTGTCCTTTTCCGGTCTAAAGCCATCATTTCCCAATGAAAATGTTTTCTTTGCAAAATCAAAAGACAAAGGAATTGAGACAGGAAGTCTTGAATATAAAAGAAGGCTTCTTAAACAAGTCAATCTATTCAATAGCCTTGAAGAACAGGAAATCACAGAACTTGTCGGAAAAATTGATGAGAAAACATATTCCAAGGGAGAAAATCTTATAACAAGTGGTGATGAAGGTGAGTCGATGTTTATCCTTTATGAAGGGCAACTCGATGTGATGGTGAATGTGGATAACGGAGCAAGCCATAAAGTGGGGGAAATCTATCCCGGCCAGTTTTTTGGAGAAATGTCACTACTTACGGGAGAACCAAGATCAGCTACAATTAGCGCTGCAACTGATATAGTTGCTTTCGAGATTAAAAGGCAACATGTGGAAGACCTGTTCAAGAAAAGGCCTTCAATAATGGAAGATATAAGCAAGGTTGTTGCTTTAAGAACAAGGGAGAATTCCGAGGCAATTGAGTCTTTCTCGCACATGGATGATATCGATTCCATGAACAATTTTGCCCAAAACCTTTTGGGCAAAATAAAAACTTTTTTCTATTAAGAACCTTCGGTTTCCACTGCTAGATAAGCCATTTGATTTAATTGGGAGTTTTATTATAATCTTAAACTTCAATTTTAGAAAGACGATTAACAAAAGAGGTGAATAGTATGAGTTCCAAGTTGCATATTCGCGACGACCTTAAAGAATCTTACAGTGATGTTTACACCCCCGAAGCTTTAGAAGCACTTGAAAAACTGGCACATTTCAACAAAAATCAAAAAGAAGTGATGGCCAAAAGATATAAAAGAAGGGCAGAAAGAGCAAAAAACAAACAAAGAATTACTTTTCTTGATCCCAATGATACAATCCCAAGAACAAAGATTAAAGTGCAGGATGCAAGAGATGGAAAATTTGAAGGTGGGATAATCCCGCATGATCTTGAACGCCAGTGGATTCAGGGCACCGGACCTGCTGCAAAACCAAATGCACCAGTTGAAAACAGTATTAGAAATGTTGCTTATGCATTGCTTTCTGGTGCAGATGGATGGATGTTTGATGGTGAGGATGCCCTTGGCCAGATATCCAGCATGTCGCTTGATAATATTAGAAACCTTAAACTTGCAATACATAAAGATGATGTTTTTCTAAATACTTCAGAAAAAATTGCAGCAAATATGAACAAGTGGGGAAATGAATTTTTTGGCAGAGATATTATCGACAACTGGCAAAAACAACTCGATTTCACAACAATCATCTTTCGTTGCCGCGGGCTTCACCTCGACGACAGACATATCCGCGGTGAAAACGGTGTTCAACTTTCGGCATCGGTAGTGGATATGGTTTTATTTGTGGTTAATAACTACAAAGAACTCCAAAAAAATAATAGTTCAATCGTTCTTTACCTTCCTAAAATCCAGACTGCTGAGGAAGCTGCTGTTTGGAATGAGATCATGGCCGCACTTGAAGGGCATCTCGGACTCGCAGTTGGCACTATTAAGGTATATGTATTAATAGAACAGCTAGAAGAAACTTATCAGCTAATGGAAATTCGTGCCGCACTTGGAAAACATTTTGTGGGTTACAACACAGGAAGATGGGATTATATAAACAGCGTTGCCGATGCAATGGCGTGGGACGGCGATTTTATTAATCCCAACATTGAATCAATTACAATGACTTACAGCTACATGAATAATTATGAAGACAGGGTAAGACGTGCAGTTAATACACCTGACATTAATGGCAACTTTGCTCTTTGGCAGGGCGGCATGGAACCTAATATTCCTGTTGGCACTGAAGAAGGGGTGGAAGCAGGAATGAAAAAAGCAGTTGGCGGGGCCGAGAGGGAACAAAGAGAGGGAGCGAGCGGAAAATGGGTTGCCCACTGGAAAATGGTTCACATAGTCAGACCAGTCTGGGAAAAAGCCGGTGAAAAAAATCAACTTGGCAGAAAATTTCCTCCTTTAACATACACAGAAGCTGATGATGAAGGTCTTACTCATCTTGAACCTGCACCAAGAACAATAAGAGGTGCAAGAAATCTTTTGAGTGTTGGAATACAGTATGGAAATGCTTTTGGTCAGGGATTTCAGGCAGCGGCTTTAAAACCTGCCGATTTTTTTGGAGACGACAACATCCTTTATCTTATGGAAGATGCAGCTACTGGTGAAATAAGATTAAGTATTCTTTGGGAGTGGGTTCATAAAGGAGCAAAACTCACCGAAGATGATCCTGAAACTGATGTAAAAGCTGGCGATGTTTTTACAGCTGAACTTTTTGAAAAACTGCTCGAACAAGAGTATCAAAAACTCAGGAATGCAAGAGATAAAGATGTATTTGATATTTCAAAAGACACAACCCTTCCAATAGCAAAAGAGATAGTAAGGACTTATGTTCTTGAGGAAACAAAGATTCCTTGGTATATAGACCTGCTTAACATTAATTTAAATAATGAAGATTTAGAAAAAGCAAAAGAAAGAATTGGAATGTACATTGAGGCATTCAAAAAAGACGGATCAAGAATCACTGAAAACCTTGATTTTGTTATATCATAATAAATCAACTAGGAGAGGGTAGATAAATGGCACCACTTTTTGAAGAAGAAATAAAACGAATTCAAAAATATTTCAACAGTCCAAGATTTAAGGGAAAGATACGACTGTACAGCGCTAGGCAGGTTGTTGAACAAAAAGGGACTATCCAGCAGGAATATCCAGTAGTAAAGCAAATGGCCACAGAATTTTACGATCTTTTAAGAGACCTTTTTAAAAAGGGAGAACAAATTACAAGTTTTGGCCCCTACTCTCCTGGTCAGGCAATAATGATGAAGCGTAAAGGGATAAAAGGTATTTATCTTGGTGGATGGGCAACTTCTGCTAAAGGTTCAATAACTGAAGATCCAGGAGCAGACCTTGCAAGTTATCCCCTAAGTCAGGTGCCAGATGAAGCTGCACCACTTGTAAGGGCACTTCTAACTTCTGATAGAAACCAAAAGTATTTGCGTTCAAGGATGACTCCTAAAGAAAGAAAGGCAACTCCTGAAATTGATTATCGCCCTTTTATTATTGCTGATGCTGACACTGGGCACGGTGGTGACGGACAGGTAAGAAACCTAATCCGCAGATTTGTAGAAGTAGGGGTAACTGGATATCACATAGAAGACCAAAAACCCGGAACTAAAAAATGTGGTCACCAGGGCGGAAAAGTTTTGGTTGCAGTTGATGAACAGATTAAGAGACTTAATGCTGCAAGGTTTCAGCTGGATATAATGGGCGTGCCAGGAATTATAGTAGCTAGAACAGACGCAGAAGCAGCCAATCTTCTCGAAACAGATGCTGATGAAAGGGACCATCCATTTGTTCTGGGCGCCACAAACCTTGATGTACCTGGATATAAATACTGTTTTCTAGCAATTTTAAGAAGAATTCATAATAAGGGTATTAATGACATTAATGGTCATATGCTCTACGACATTAGTGACGAAGAATATGAAACAGCGGAGACATGGCTTAAAAGTACAGGAATCTTCGATCTAATAGATAAAAATCTTAAAGGTTTCAAATCAAAAGAAACATCGGTATTTGAATCCACTTTAGATCAAATTCATACCAAATTTGTAGAAATATGGGAAGAAGAGTCAGGATTAACTACTATTGGCCAGGCAGTTGCAGACCTTATGGAATTTAGTTCCAAACAGGGATCAAAATATGATATATCTGTAGACGAATGGAAAGAGTTTGCTAAAACTGCATCAATTAAACAGGCAAGAACAAAAGCTTCTGAACTCGGTGTGCCCTTAAACTGGGATAAGGAACTTTCCAGAACACCGGAAGGCTACTATCAGGTAAAGGGCGGGATTGAATATGCAATAGCGAAATCCCTTGCTGTTACGCCTTTCTGCGATATTTTGTGGATGGAAACCAAAACTGCAGAAGTTAAGGATGCAAAGGTATTTGCAGATGCTATTCATGCTGTATATCCCGATATGATGCTTGCGTATAACCTTTCTCCTTCATTTAACTGGGATACAACCGGAATGACCGATAAGGAAATGAGAAACTTTCCTATAGAGATCGGAAAACTTGGATTTGTGTTTGACTTCATAACATATGGTGGACACCAGATAGATGGTCTTGCTGCTGAGGAATTTTCCCAGGCGCTCCAGGAAGATGGAATACTTGCACTTGCAAGAGTTCAAAGAAGGTTAAGATTAATAGACTCACCATACAAAACTCCTCAGACTCATGTGGGTGGCCCAAGACTTGATGGCGCTCTTGTTGCAAGTTCAGGACGTACAGCCACAACAAAAGCAATGGGTAAAGGTTCTACTCAGTTTCAGCACCTTGTGCAGACTGAAGTTCCACCAAAACTTCTTGAAAACTGGCTTGAGATTTGGGGCAAACAGTATGGAATCAAAAAGAAGCTTCATGTTGAGCTTAAACCTCACACTGTTGGAACAGATGTGTTAGAGTTAAACATTCTGGACAAATCTAACACCAAGATGGCTGATCTTATATTTGAAAGGATGAAAGATCGACAGGATAGAACAATTCTAACGGTTAGGGATCAAAACACTTTTAATCTTGATTTTCGTCAGAAAAGATTGATGACGCTCAGCCATATATTCCTTATTCACAGATACAATGCTGCCACAGTTCACTATGTAAGCCCTACAAATGATAATATGAAACAGACTCAGGGAATGGTGAAGTATGGCATCTATAAAAATGTTAACACTGAAATCGGACATATCATTGTTGCTGAGGTTAACAACAAGAGGATAAAAGAGCTATTAGATGAAGATCAGGCAGCACTAACAGATCTTATTGCTAAGAAAAATAAAAATACCAAAACAACCAATACAAAGAAAGCTACTACAAAAAAGAAGAAAACAACTAAAAAGAACCCTTCAAAAAAATCCAAGTAAAAAAATAAAAAGCACCCGACATTAAGTGTTGGGTGCTTTTTATCTTTTCCAACCAAATTTTTTAATCTTTTTTAACTAAACAATTCAAATAATATGTACAAATATTGGTTTAATTTTGCATTACAATATAAATTATTTTGCCTAAAGCTAATATTGCTAAACTTAAAAACAAAATTAGAGGTTTACAGTAAAAAAAGTTGGACGTATAATTTGTTTGAAGTTAGATAATACTTTTTTGCTGAATTTACATCAAGGATAGTAAAAAATGACTAATAAAAAACGGAAATTGAGTGTTTTAATCATAGAAGATAATGCAGAATTTGCAAAGTTGTTGCAAAGAATGCTAAAGAGTGAAAAAAATTACACATTCGAAACAACTCTATGCAGTACTGTAAGTTCAGGTATGGAGGAGTTAAAAAAAAATGAGATTGATGCAATACTTCTCGATATAAATCTCCCCGATAGTAACGGCATTGATACTCTAAAGAAAGTGAATTCCCGCTCTGGCAATATACCTATCTTGGTTTTAACTGGATCAACAAATGAAAATTTAATGAATGAGGGAATTAATTTAGGAGTACAGGATTTTTTAATAAAAGGCGAAGTAGGAAATAAAACACTTATTCGTAGCATAATAATTGCCATTGAAAGATATAAAGTAATTAAGAACAGGTTTATCTCCAGCCAATTTGATATAGATGAAAAATATTTTCAGAAAATAATAAAAAATAGTGCAGATGCTATGCTGGTTTTAGACAAAAAAGGTTATGTCCTTTACAGCAATGAAGCAGCTGATGAACTTTTCTCTAAAAATAATGAAGACCTTAAAGGAAAGAACTTTAGTTATCCCTATGATTCAGAAGCGCCATCTGAGATTGAAATAATAAATAATGATGGTGAAAGCCTCATCTTTGAAATGAGAAATACTGAAATTGAGCTTTTAGGTGAAACTGTTTTTATCACTTCTTTCAGGGATATGACTGATAGAAAAATGCTGGAAAATAAACTTCGTGATCTCTCAAATAGTGATGACGTTACAAATCTACTGAATAGAAGAGGTTTTGAATTTCTTGCAAACCAGCATTATAAAGTTGCCCTAAGAAGTAAAAGCCCTTTTTTGATCGCAATTTTTGATCTTGATGGATTAAAAAACATTAATGACACCCATGGTCATATTGAGGGAACAAGGTCAATAATTGAAACATCAAGAATACTCGTAAAAACATTTAGAAACTCAGACCTCCTTGCAAGATGGGGTGGTGATGAGTTTATTGTGCTTGGAATTAATACTACGGAGAGTTTCACATCTGCAATATTAAACAGGCTTGAAAAAAACATTGATGAATTTAATCAAACAAAAAAGCTTCCAGAATCCATATCACTTAGCGTTGGGTTTTCATATTATGATCCAGAAAATCCCCAGTCTTTGGAACAACTAATAAAAGAGGCTGATGAAAGAATGTATGTCAATAAAAAGAGTAAAAAAAAAGCCCAATCAATAGAAAAGCAATTGAACTATAATTTCAACAATGGAAATATTGCTTCAGGGATTTAGTAATTATGGACACAAAACCAGCAATAAGACAAGACGTTGAGGAGAGAATTTTCAATCTTCAAAAATTGATAAATGAACTTCAAAAGGAAGCAAAAGAACATAAAAAGACGCAAAAAGATTTAAAAAACACTGAAAAAAAATATCAAGACCTCTATGATAATGCACCTGATATGTATGCTTCGGTGGATTCAAAATCAGCAAGGATACTTGAATGTAATAAGACACTCGCAGTTGCAACAGGTTATACGAAAGAAGAGATTATTGATAAAAAGATATTTGACCTTTATTACGAGGATTGCCATATTGATGTTGAAGAAGCTTTCCAGCAGTTTCTCACAAAAGGTGAAGTGAGGAATAAAGAGCTAATCCTACAACGAAAAGATGGCAGCAAATTGAATGTAAGCCTGAATGTAAGTTCAGTAAGGGATGAAGATGGTAATATTATTCGAAGCAGATCAAGCTGGAGTGATATAAGTAAACAAAAAGAACTTGAGAGTGAGCTTCAGGAAACTATCAGTAAATTAAAAAGAAAAAGCAGTTTTGAAAAAATCATTCATACAATTAGCCATAGTGTCCATCAATCAATTGAACCTCAAACTGTTTTGGAAAACACTGTTGAATCATTAGTTAATAACATAGGTGGAGTTAGTAAAGCGTGTGTTTTTATTACTGAAGGAAATAATGCTTACCTTAGGGCCGAGCATGGTTTTCCACAATGGTATATAAAGGAAGCAGGTTTAATACGGAAACCAAAATGTATTACATGGAAAACTATTCTTGAAAATAGGCTAATTAGCTGCCCCAATATTGAGAATGATACTGTTATTGAGCGATCAGCTAAAAAACTAGGGGCAAAATCATACATATCAATGCCAGTAAATATAGACGGGAATACTATTGGTGCCTTTATTATGCTCTCTGATGTTGAAAATGGATTTAACTCGGAGCATGAAGACCTTCTAAGAATTGTTGCAGAGCAAATAGAAGTTGCCTTTAGTAATGCCAGCAAGGCCAATGATCTTCTAAATTCTCAGAAACAACTCAAAAATATGAATGAAAATTTAGAACATAAAGTAAGAGAACGCACAGAAAAGTTGAAAAAGTATGCTGAAGAGCTAAAAGATAGTAATAATGAACTTGAACAATTTGCTTATGTTGCTTCCCATGATCTACAGGAACCTCTTAGAAAAGTAAAGAGTTTTACAGAGCTTCTTGCATCAAAATATAGTGGTAGCTTTGATGAGAAAGGCGAAAAATACATTGAATATATAGTTGATGGTGCAACAAGAATGCAAAGACTGATATCGGATCTGCTTTCCTATTCAGGAATAGGGAAAGAGGATCACATCCGATCAGAGGTTGATCTTAATCAAACTCTTAAAAAAGTGATTGAATCACTTGAGTTAAAGGTTAAAGAGAATGACGCCGAAATAATAAATGATAAACTCCCGACATTAATTACAAATGAAAATGACGTGTTTCGGGTTTTACTCAACTTAATTAACAATGCACTCAAATTCAGAAAAGAAGCGACAATTTGTGCCATTAATATCAGTTCAGTTGAAAAAGATGATGAATTCATAATATCAGTGTCAGATAATGGGATCGGTATAGAACAACAGTATTTACCACAGATATTTGGAATATTTGAAAGGTTACACTCCAGATCTGAATATCCAGGAACTGGCATTGGCCTTGCATTATGTAAAAAGATAGTTGAAAAAAATGGTGGAAATATCTGGGCTGAATCAGAAAAAGATGTGGGCACCACCTTTTCATTCACAATACCAAAGGAGCAGGGTTATGACGATTAGTCCTGTAGAAATACTTTTAGTTGAAGATGATCCGGGTGATATTGAACTCATCCAGGAAACTATCAAATCAGCAAAAATTAAGATTAAACTGCAAATTGTTAATAATGGTGCCGATGCTATTTCATATTTAAAAAAAGAAGATAGTTATTCTGACAAAAATGAACCGGGCCTTGTGATTTTGGATTTAAACCTTCCATTAAAAAGTGGAATGGATGTACTAGATGAAATTAAAAGTAATGAGGAATTAAAACATATACCTATAATTGTGATGAGCACATCGGATCAGGAATCGGATGTTATTAAATCATATAAACTTGGCGCTAATAGTTATGTAACAAAACCAATGGGAATTGATGAGTTTAGCCATATAGTAAGTACAATTGAAGATTTTTGGCTCTCAATAGTAAAACTTCCAAAAAGGACGGCCTGATGAAACCACTAAATATTTTACTAATTGAAGATAATGAAGCTGACGCATTTTATTTAAAAGAAATCCTTTCTTCATCAGAAAGAGAGATCAAGATTGACAGGAAAAATTCATTGGAGGCAGGAATTGAAGCAATTAATGATAAAGATAAAAATATTGATGTAGTGATTACTGACCTTTCATTACCTGAGAGTAAAGGTTTGGAAACATTTAAAACATTAATGGAAAACTCGCCAGAAGATTTACCAATACTAATACTAACAGGCCTAAACGATAAAGAGCTTGCACTAAATGCAGTGTCAATGGGTGCGCAGGACTATATTATTAAAGACAATCTAAACCCTGATATTGTTCAAAAATCAATCAGTTATTCAATAAGCAGAAAAAAGGGAAATTCTACAATCCAGAAGCAAAAAGAAGAGATTGAAGAAGCATACAAGAAACTTCAGGATCAACAGATGCAATTAATTCAAACTGAAAAAATGAGTTCTATCGGAACAATGGTTGCAGGAATTGCCCATGAATTAAATAATCCAATGATGGGAATAATAAATTGTGTTCAGTTTTGCATGGATTCACATGCACAAGATAGCAGAGAGTACGAATATTTAAAACTGGCAGAAGAAGCAACCAACAGGTGTATTGGTATTGTAAAAAACCTTCTAACTTTTGCACATAAAGAACACGAAGATGGATTTACCGAAGAAAATCTCCAAAATCTTTTGGAGCAGGTAATTATGCTTATGGACTACAGAATAAATTCACAAGGTATAAACATAGTGCGTAATATTCCTGAATACATTCCTAATATTTATGTAAGGTCTAATAATATAAAACAGGTTTTTTTAAATTTAATAACAAACTCAATAGATTCCATGGAAGAAAGCGGAGAGAAGGAACTCATAATTACATTTGAGCGTTGTGAAGAAAATATAAAAATAAGTATTGAAGATAGTGGAGAAGGAATACCTGAGGAACTTATCAACAAAATATTTGATCCTTTCTTTTCTACAAAACCAGTGGGAAAAGGAACAGGTCTTGGTCTATCAATTTGCAATAATATAATAAGAGACCATTCCGGGGAACTTAGTATACGCAACAGGCCTGATGGTGGTGTTATTAGCGAAATAATACTTCCGGCGAGAAGCAAAAGTTTTGAAAAAATAAAAGAGGTGGTTTAATAATTATGAGTAATAGAATTTTAATTATTGATGATGATATACATATCCGTAAGGTTTTCAAACTGGTATTGGAAGAGGAAAACTACATCGTTGATACTGCAGAATCGGGAGAAGAAGGAATAAAAATGTTTAGCGAAAAAAGCTATGACCTGACTTTCCTTGATATAAGAATGCCCGGTATTAATGGGGTGGAGACATTAAAAAGATTAAGAACTTTAAACAAAGTAAGACCAATTTATATAATAACGGCTTTTCATGAACAATTTCTTTCTCAGCTTAACGAACTAAAAGAAAATGACATAAAATTTGAGCTTGCCAATAAACCTTTAAAAAGAGAGGAAATACTGCTCATTGTTGAAAGCATAATAAGGGAACCACAGGTGCAGATATGAAAAAAAATAAATTCAGAATATACATCTCGCATTTGAATGAACAGACATTGAGTAGCATAGACCAGCTCAAAACCTGCCTTGACACTCAATTTGGTGGAGACTATGAGTTGGAGGTTATTGATGTTCTTAATAACCCTGGCAATATCAAAGAACAAGATGAAGTGTTTGCAACCCCCACTTTTATTAAAGTGTCACCTGATCCGGTGAAAAAAGTTGTCGGGGATATTGCAAGAAAAGATAAAATCTTAAAGCTTATTCTTGATGAGGAATAATTATTATAAAGAAGTTGAGCTAATCCTTTATCAGAGATTCATCTTTTTATTTTTACAATATTTACTTGCCGGAAAAATTGGCCTCTCTTTTCTCAAGAAAAGCACTCATTCCTTCAACTCTGTCTTCTGAATCAAAACACTCAACACCCTGGTTTAACTCCATTCGAAGTGCTTCTTTTAGCTCCATTTCAGAACCACTGTTTATTACCTCTTTTGCAAAGCCAATTGCAAGGGAGCTGTTTAAACAAATTTTCTCTGCCATACTAAAGACCTCATTCATCAAATCTTCTTGTTTTACAACTTTATCTACAAGACCTATTTTTAGTGCTTCTTCTGCATCAACCATTTCTCCGGTGAAAATAAGTTCTTTTAACTTCCCAGGGCCAATTAGCCTCGATGTTCTCTGGCTTCCGCCCCAGCAGGGGAAAATCCCGAGCTTTACTTCGGGAAACCCGAGCTTTGCATTGTCAGATGCAATTCTAATATCACAGGCAACTGCAAGTTCACAACCGCCCCCAAGTGCATAACCATTTACTGCAGCAATCACCGGAATTTCCATATCCTGCAATTTATTTAGATTTCCGTGTGATATCTCGCAATAGTCTCTAAACTCAGGTCGGCTCATCTCTTTCATCTGTTTGATATCAGCCCCTGCCACAAAGGCTTTTGATCCTGCGCCAGTAACAATCAAGGCTTTTATATCTTCTTTTTGAAGCTTACTTTCAATTAAGCTTTTTATCTCTTTTACAGTTTCAAGGCTCATTACGTTTAAGACTTTTTCCCTGTTGATCTTTAGTAATCCAACACCTTCTTTTACAATCTCGTATGATATATTCTCGTACATTTTTCACCTCTTATTAAATTATAAACCTAAAATAGATTCTTAATAGTTCGATTTAAGTACTTGCAACTATTCATCATTTAGAAATTCAAGCAGTCTATTATTTGCTGGCATCTCATGGTCAGAAAGAAGTTTAAAACCATAAGACTCGGTCAATGAATTTATCCACTCAAAATCCTTTATTCCACTTTTGGCATCTCTTTTACTAAGCCATTTATCAAACTTTTCATTACTTTCACTAGTGTAGTTACCATTGTAATTAAGTGGGCCATATACACAAAGTTTTCCGTCTTGAAGGATCACAGAACTAGTGCCCTCAAATATACACTTTACTTCGTATTCACTCATAATATGAAATGTATTTGCTGAAAAAGCTGCATCAAATATAATTATATTCAGGTGAAATTAGATTTTTCTATATCAGATCTTGTGATCGTAATATAATCAGGATATTTTTCCTGAACTATAAATCTTACGTCCAATAAGGCTTTAAAACTTTTTTGTGTTAAAAATAAACCCCTGCTGTGACCGCTGAATATAAGCTTGAGTATAAGAATAAACAATTTTCGTAAAATATAACTTAAAAAGCCTTAGCTAATTTAATATATTTCCCAATAATCACTTATAAACCACTGTGATAATTGAATATAATGCACAAATCAACTTCGGTTTAATTTTGCATTATAAATTATATCATATATAGTAATTAATAACCTATTTAAATTTTCGGGGAGAATATATGCCAAATCAGGTTGAAAATATGTTTAATACTATTATAGCATTTTTACCAAATCTTCTTGGGGCAATCGCAATACTTGTAGTTGGTCTGGTCATCGCCTGGATTGTTTCGGGTCTTGTAAAAAAAGGACTTATACGTACAGGACTGGATGAAAAAATTAGTCAATGGACCTCGGTAGATGATGGAAAAGACAGAAAAATCAAATCTGCTGAATGGATTTCAAAAGGGGTTTACGTTTTAATTTTGTTGTTTGCTCTGATAGGATTTTTTCAGGTCTTGCGCGTTCCAACAATAACCCAACCGCTAAATGATCTTCTAAGCGTAGTACTGGAATTCATACCAAGAATTCTTGCAGCCGGCCTGTTATTTGGTCTTGCCTGGGTTTTGGCCAGTGTGCTTAGATCTATTTTAACGAAAATACTGGGAGCCACCGGACTTGACCAGAAAGTAAGTGGTGAAATCGAAGATGAGGATGTTAAGTCCATTTCAATATCCAGAGCAATAGCCAATGTTGTTTACTGGCTTGTATTCTTGCTCTTCCTTCCGGCAATTTTGAATGCACTTGCACTTGGTGGGCTTCTTGAGCCTGTAAATGAACTGGTAAATAAAATACTCGGATTTCTACCAAACCTGCTAATTGCAGGATTAATACTATTTGTCGGCTGGTTTGTTTCAAGAGTTATTCAGAGAATTGTATCAAACCTGCTCGATGCAGTCGGAGTTAACCGTCTTGGGGATGACTCAGGGATAAATAAAGCACTTGGCACAAAAAAACTCTCCGGGACTATTGGTCTGATAGTTTTCATACTGATACTCATCCCAGTTCTGACCGCAGCGTTGAATGCACTTGATCTTCAGTCTGTAACAGGGCCTGTAAGTAATATGTTGGATTCTATCCTTATTACACTTCCGGCAATTTTTGCCGCAGTGCTTATTCTTGTAGTTTCGTATATAGTTGCAAAGATCGTTTCAGGACTTGCCGTTAGCCTGCTTTTGGGAGTAGGATTTGACAATATTCTGTCAAATATTGGACTGGTAACCACCGATGATACAAAAAATTCAATCATAAAGAAAAGTCCTTCAAATATAGCAGGAAAAATTATTTTGATTGCTATTATGCTTTTCGCAACTATTGAAGCACTTGAGCTGCTTGAATTTGCCTCACTTGCAGCAATAGCAACAGAATTTCTATTTTTTGCAAGCAATGTTGTATTTGGTCTGATTATCTTTGTTCTTGGATTTTATCTTGCAAACTTTCTTCACGGGATACTTGAGAGCCGAAGTCAAACGCAGTCAAACTTTCTTGCCAAAGCAGTGAAGATTTCGATTATTGTTCTTGTATCTGCAATGGCGTTGGAACAGATGGGATTTTCAAGTGAGATTATAATGCTTGCTTTTGGTCTGGGTTTTGGAGCTGTAGCCATAGCACTGGCCATTGCTTTTGGTCTTGGTGGAAGAGATTTTGCTTCAAGGAAGATTGAAAAATGGGGAGGCTCATCAAATCCTGAAAGAAAGGATAAAAATTAAGAATCTAAGTTGAATTAACCGGGACTAAAACCCGGTTAAAGAAAATATCTTAAAATATGTCTGCTTCATTTCTTTGATATCTTTTCATTGTGCCTAAAAGGTATGAGAAACTAACAAGATGAATGAGGTTGTATGGACTTTAAAAGAACTTAATAAGATATATTTTTATATATTTTTCACCTCTTATCATAAATTAGACATTCAATCTGACTTTTCAATAATTAACGATAACCATCTTTAATCACTTGTAATTTTCCATTCAAGTAACCTGTTGTTAGTAGGCATCTCATGATCTTGTTGGAGTGTTAATCCTGAAGACCTTGCAAGTGAATTTACCCACTCAAAATCCTTAATTCCACTATCTTCATCTCTTTTTTTAAGCCATTTATCAAAATTTTTATTACTCTCACTAGTATAATTTTCATCATAGTTAAACGGACCATAAACACACAATCTTCCGCTCTCAGTAAGAACAGAAACCACACACTTAAAAAAACATTCTAATTCATACCTGCTCATAATATGAAATGTATTTGCAGAAAAAACTGCATCAAACTTATCTGTTTTCCAGGGAAGATTAGTAACATCAAGCTCAACAGGATCATTAATATTTGGCAATTTAGCTTCATTAATCCAAAGTTTGATGCCATCTAAGTTTTCAGCTTTATCACTTGGCTGCCAGTTTAAGTGGTGGAGCTTTTCTGCGAAGTAAACTGCGTGTTGACCTGTGCCGCTTCCTATTTCCAAAACATTTTTGCTGTGTTCAAAAGCATCTTTTAAAACTTCTAAAATATGAGCCTTATTATTTTCACATGCCTGGCTATAAGGTTTTTCCACTACATATTTCCGTTGAGAATGTCAGAAGAACTAATATTTGCCCTTGCAAGAGGTAGATATTCTGGATACTTATCCTGGATAAATTTTATCAATTTTTCTCTCACAAGACACCTAAGATCCCAAGCTGACGGTGAATCCGGAGCACTCACCAATACTCTAAGCTGCATTGATTTTTCAGTAGACTCTGTAACCTGTATTACTTTGGTAACCCTGTCCCACAAATCAGTGCTTTCAAGAATATTATCGAGTTCACCTCGAAGTTCATCAATAGGAAATCTGTAATCAACATAAAGAAAGACAGTGCCAATTATATCTGCCGTTGTTCTGGTCCAGTTTTGAAATGGTTGTTGTACAAAATAGGAGATAGGAAGAACCAGTCTACGATTGTCCCAAATCTTTACAACCACATACGTATTGCCAATCCCTTCTATCCTGCCCCACTCTCCTTCCACAACCACAACATCATCAAGCCTTATAGGCTGGGTAATAGCTATTTGTATCCCTGCAATAAGATTGGAGAGAAGTGGTTGTGCAGCAATACCAATCACTAAACCCGCAATACCAGCTGAAGCAAACAAGGTAACTCCAATATTTTTAACTTCCGGAAAAGTTAAAAGCATAGATGCACCGGCAATCACCCAAATAAAAACTTTGGATAACTGATATGTCCATTCGATATAAGTTATGTTTTTTCGTGCATCAAGGTTATCACTTACGTTAACATCATATTTTGACTTGAGTCTTTTAAGAACAACTCCCAGTATCCTCACAACCAACCATGCAAGAGAGGCAATAATTATTAGTTTGATTATATGATAAGCCTGTTCTTTGTATGGGATATTAATGTTTGTGAAATGTATAGATAATCTGAGAGTAACCAGCATAACAAAAAGCTTCAAAGGTGAAGAAATTCTTGATAGGTAAAGCCTAAATCTTTCCGATTTCAACTTCACTACTTGAAAAATTACTTTGAAAGAAATCCATTTAACAAGAAAAACTCCCACAACAGCTGTAAATATTATTAATAAATCAAGAAATATTTCTTTCATAACAAATTCATCTTCCTTAAATTTAGGAATTAATAGTAGACTTTCATGTAAAAAGCTTACCGTTTTTACTGTGTTTTATTTTTTATTAGTTTGCGTAAAAGGCTTGTTAATCCATATTACTTTAACATAATATTATATAATTGATTCAATGTGAAAAACCAAATTTATGAGCTAAGGAAATAAGATATGAGCATAATGATAATTTTAGATGCTAAATTAAAGAAAGATAAGGTGGAGGATGCAAAAAAGTTGTTCTCTGAGCTCCTGCCAGACACAAGGGGTTTTGAAGGCTGTGAAGGAATTACAATGATTATGAATAAAGAAGACCCAACAAATATGGTTTTGGTTGAAAAATGGCAAGCTAGATCGAATTACGAGAAATATCATCACTGGCGAGAAGGAACTGGTGATCTAGACCGTATTAGAGAATTATTAGATGGTCGACCCGGAAGACGGTTTTTTGAGATTATTAATGAGTGATTAAAGTTGTTCTTTAAAGTCTCTCATTGTTTTTAAAATTTTATTAAAGCTGTCGCCAAGAATCTGAAATACTATATAATCAACACCAGATTTTTTATAATCCTGGAGACCTTCACTTATTTTCTCAATGCTGCCTCTGAGTGTTTCTTTTTTATCAGTGATTTTCTTATCAGTAACTTGAAGGTTCTTTCTAACAGAGATAGTAAAACTATTTACGT
This sequence comes from Deltaproteobacteria bacterium, assembly GCA_029262295.1. GTDB lineage: Bacteria > Desulfobacterota_D > UBA1144 > Nemesobacterales > Nemesobacteraceae > JAJCZR01. Next base: position 42,602 of record JAJCZR010000049.1, read on the forward strand.
CTTTGTTATGTAAAACCAATAAATCATTAATTTCACTTACCTTTTTTTTGATTTCAGCTGGAGTATTTCCAACTCCATGCCAGCCGTTTCCATATTTTACTGATCTTAATAAGGAATTATTACTACTTCCACCCACCCATATCTCTGGAATTCTGTTGTTAAATGGCTTTGGATAAAAATCAATATCTGAAAACTTATAATACTTTCCCTTAAAACTCGGACTATTATTTGAATAAAGTTCCTTAATTATCTCAAGAGATTCATTAGCGACCTTTCCCCTTTCCTCATAATTTATGCCAAGAGCATCGAATTCTTCTTTTAGCCATCCTGCCCCAATTCCAAGAACTACCCTACCCTCCGACAAAACATCTATAGTGGAAATCTCTTTTGCAAAGACTAATGGATTTCTGTATGGAAGCACAATCACGCTTGTACCAAGTTTGATTGTTTTAGTTTTTGCAGCAATATAGGAAAGTATTGTTACCGGATCAAAGAATACATTACCAAAACCTTTATGATCTTTTGGAACTACAACATGATCACTCACCCAAAGTGAGTCATAACCAAGTTCTTCAGCGGCAATACTCAACTCTTCTATTTGATCTTTGCCAGCAAATTTACCAAAGTTAGGAACTGCAATACCAAATTTCATTTTAGTTCACTATTTATTATAGAATTGAAGGGAAACATAAAAAATTCGCGCCCGACAGGAGTCGAACCTGTGACCTACGGATTAGAAGTCCGTTGCTCTATCCAGCTGAGCTACGGGCGCAAAATACTCAGAAAAGAGATCAATAACTTACGTTAAATTACTGAAAATTCAAAGCTTAAAAAAAAATTTGTTTAACTCCAGAATAGTTTTAGTAATACTATTAAAATATATATACATCTTAATACTTATACATATGCACCACGAAAGTGGTGTGCAAAAACAACTTTACTATACTAAAGGAGGTGTTTTGTTATGATGACAAAACATAAGTTTTTAAGCATTTTTTTTATACCCATTTTAGCTCTGGCAATCATTGGAGGTTGCGGAGGTGGAGGAAGTGATGATGGAGGAGGCTCGGCGGGAGGTCCAACATCAAATGAAATGATAGTTGTGGAGGGAACTATTGCAGATGTTGTTGCAAACGCTGTTTCTACAGATAATTCATTTCTTCTAGCAAGAATTTTTAATTATATAAAACCAACTCTTCATGCATTTGCTCAGGAAGAGGAAATGGATGATCTTTCAGGAATTACGGTAATTGCTACAGACGGAACTGATACATTTGGTCCGGTAGTAACTGATGCAGATGGAAACTTCACAATTGAATTGCCATGCGAAACTGCCCTCACTTTTACCTTTACAACTGAGGATTCCCAATCTATTGACTTTGGAGAAATTCAATTTCCCTGCCCTGAAGTGGGAGCTACAGAAACCACTGTTTTTCTTACTGTGACACTAGACTTAAATGATGATGGTGAGACAGAAGTTGATGTAGAAGAAGAAGAAATGCCCGACTCGGCTGCAATAAGCTGTGAAGGCCAGGAAGGTCTTGAAATAATTCAGGGTGAACTAATTGTGGAAGGCAATGGTGGCCCTTGTATTATTTCATCAGGTGGTTGTGAGATATCAGTCGAAGCTGGTTTAGTTTCATTGACTGGTTGCAGCAATTGTATAGACACTAGAGGAAATTCTTCAGTTGAGATAGAGGCAGAAAGTTTTGAATGCATAGCAGAAGATACAGGAATAAGGTCAGTAGGATCATCCTCTGTGGATATTGATGTTGAAATTGCAGTAATCATGGATGGGACAGAAATACCCACTGATGCGACTATGCAAACAGCTGAAGAAGCAGATCTTTTTATTAGTGCTGGAAATACTGGAGTTGATGCAAGAGGAAACTCAAACGTAGAACTTGAAGCAGATGTCGATGACAGCGATATGATGGATGGAACTATGATGAGTTCTAATTCGGCATTAATTGCCATATTAGGTGGCGAAAACAGCATCTCCGCTGTTGGAAATTCTGAAGTGGAAGTCGAAGCTGATGAATGTATTTTAGATCCTTCAGATATTGAAGTGAAAGGGAATGCTGAAGTTGAAATAGATTGTGATAATACAGATTCAGATGAAGACTCCGATTCGGACTCTGATTCAGATTTAGACGAAGATTCTGATTCAGAAGAAGATGAAGAAGACTCAGATTCAGACTCAGAGATTTAAGAAATA